>NZ_VOYB01000030.1:0-14296 GCF_013420445.1 Acinetobacter sp. YH01006
TCTACCATCAATCAATGAAAATAATTTCGATCGATCAACCAGTAAAAATCCACACAAGTTGTTCTTCATAATCTCTTAATGATCTTCTTGCTACTTCGTCAGCAGCAAGCTAGGTCGGCTATATTACACTGAATTTCTAAAGTGTCAATCCGTAATTCAAATTAATTTAAACTTATCAAACAAAAACCCAATCTTAACACTTCGTGCTAAGTTACTGTTTTATCAGAAGTTTTAATCTTCATCACTGCCGATGGATGTGCATTCTACAGCATTTCAGGGCGCTTGCAACACCTTTTTCAAGAAAATTATTTTGCATGTACATTTTTTACTCTTTTTGTGTATTTTCATTCATTTTTTATACAAATTTGCTTAAATGATGTCTATTCGTGAATATAACGTTTATTATTTTTATACTAATAAGTAGTGCTCCTTACTCAGACAAGGCCTCGGGTTTCCTTATGCATCGTTCTATTTACTTATCTATATGCTTATTTTCTCTAGTATCAAGCGTACATGTTTTCGCAGAGGTCAACACGGATGTGGAAAATGAATCTTTGAAAACGCCACTCAGAACCAAAATATCGGCCAAGGCACAACAATTACAGACACAGCTAAAAGTCGATGCCAGTGCAGCACAGGCTGAAGAAGTCAAAGATCCTTTCCAACCGTTAAATAGAAAGATTTATCAGTTTAATGATGCGATTGACCGTACTGTGGTACGTCCTATAGCTGTTCAGTATGTTGAGAAAGTTCCACAGGATGTCCGCGGTAGCTACACCAATTTCCGTAATAACCTGGGTGAACCCTGGAATGTAGTCAATCAGCTGATTCAGGGCCGTCCGACCCGCGCAGCAAAATCCTTGGGACGTTTTACCATTAATACTTTAACGACCTTAGGTTTGGCTGATCCGGCACGTCGCCTTGGTTTAAGTCATGAAGACGAGAGATTTGGAACTACTTTGGGTTATTATGGTGTTGCGTCTGGTCCTTATATTATGTTGCCATTTTTAGGCCCAAGTTCAGTGCGTGGGGTGATTGGTACTGCTGTAGATAGTCAAACCCGCCCACAAAAATATCTTCTCGAAGATGAAGATGGGCTTTACTGGACCGACCAGTTCTGGCGTGCCATTGATAACCGCTCGGAAATACTGGATGTTGAAGGGGTGCTGACCGGTGATCGTTATGCCCAGATTCGGGATATTTACTTGCAACGCACCAATTACGCGATTGCTGAAAAGAAAGGTACAGAACAAGATACCCTATTCCTAGAAGATGACTTCGAAGAAGATAGTTCTGAAGATATACCTTTTGATGAGAACAATATTGAATCTTCAGAAGAAGATCTTTAAGTTCATGCTTGATGTATGATTGCTAGTGAAATCTGTTCGCTAGCAATACCTTGCTTGTTATAGTACATCGTATAACCAACCCTGAGATCGAATCACTTTTTTATGTATTTCATTCAACCGACTCGTGATATTCCCTATTTAGATCAGGTACTTGATACGCTTCCGCATATTCAGATGATCTATCTGGATGATCATGAGCTGTATGATTCTACGATTATCGCAATTGCAGATGTACATGACTATCTGAAATATAAGTGGAATCTGCCTACCATTGTGCTGGCCTTAGAGCATGAAGGCACAGCGTTGGCTCAGGCTTGGGAGCAAGGGGCGCTGGCAGGCTGGATCTGGAATAAACTTCCTGAAAATCCTGACCTGGCGCTGCAAAAAATTGATGCGCAATATAAACGTAACCAGGATAGCCGTGATCTGCCTTCTGCGGCAGAACTACAAAAAAGATTGTTACCCAACCCGATTAAACTGACCAATTATGAGGTCGAAACTTATTTTCAGCCTTCAGCCTATCTTTCAGGAGATTGGTATGATTACTGGAAAATTAGCGACAAAGAAGTGATTTTCTATTTGGCCGATGTATCTGGACATGGCGTCACCAGTAGTTTACTCACGTCCTGGATGGCTGCTTTTCACGGTCGCTCCAAAACGCCGCGCGAGCTGATTAAAAAGCTTAACGGCATGCTAATGCAGGAAAATATTGAAAAGCACATCACCATGATTGCCGGGATTTTAAATCTGGAAACCCATGTATTAAAATGGTCCAGTGCCGGACATTATCCCCCACCGATTATATTTGAACCCAATCAAGAGCCTAAGATTTTCTCTACCAGCAGCTTCCCTTTAGGTCTGACCGAAGAGCTTGAGGTTGAAGAAAACGAATGGGTATTAAGCCCTAATGCCCGTTTTATCATCTGTTCAGATGGTGCACTGGAACCCTTTGATGGTGGATTAAATGAGCAATTTTCGCAATTATTACATCACTTGCAGAATGAGTCATTTCAGGCTCCAGAACATGTGGCCGACGATATCGCCTTTTTAAGCTTTATCCGCGTAAATTAGCAGTATATTTACAGACTTTATAAGCACTTAATTTGATTACCACTTTCAGCTACTTGAGTATCAATACACCCTATGGGATAATTTAATATCCTTCTCTGCAAATGGCATTTATATGTCAACAGGTCATGTTGAATATGCAAGTCTGAATGGAACGCATATTTTTAAGCTTATCGGCGAAGTGCGTGCCCAATCTTGTATTAGTCTAGACAAATTACTGAACAAAATTGAACAGCAGGACAACGTAGTTGGCGCTATCGTTGATCTCACCGAAACCAGTTTTATTGACAGTACCGTACTCGGTGTTTTGGCCAAGTTAGGACTGAAACTCAAGCAAGTACATAATATTCAAGCTGTTATGCTTTCTACCAATTCCGACATTACTACTTTGGCCAACAGTATGGGACTGAGCCAGGTGTTTGTGATTCTGAATTATTGTGGCGATCCGAATGTCTGCACCCGTGCGCTGATGGAAGAACATGTGACGCATCAAAATATGCTCAATACCGTTCTGGATGCGCATAAAACCTTGATGAAGCTAAATCAAAGCAACCAGAATATGTTTGAACCTTTAGTCAAACAGTTACAGAAAGAGCAAGACAATTTAGATAAAATCTCCGAGCAAAAGGTATAACGACTATATAAGAGGACCGCATGACTTTACTTTCTGTTGCACAAATGAATTCTCAAAATGAAATTGACGCCAATTTTGTGGAGATTGAGTCTTTAATTCAACAAAGTAAGGCCAATGGTGCTGAGTTAATTGTTTTCCCGGAAAATTTCGTCTGTTTCGCAGCAGGCAAACAACGCGAAACTGCTGCACAATTTGAAGTCATTCAACAACGTCTGGAACAACTTGCCCATCAATATCAAACCTGGATTGTGGCCGGGACTTTGCCCTGCCCTTATCGTCCGGATGGTTCAATCATTCAAGATGGCCGGGTGCGTACTGTCAGTCTGTGTATCAGTCCTGAACGAACCGAAGCGCGTTATGACAAAATTCACTTATTTGATGTACAAGTCGGCGATGCTGTCGGTGGTTATCAGGAGTCCAAATTCTTTGAGCCTGGTACAGAGGTGGTCGTCGCGAAGACTCCTTTTGGCAATATCGGCTTGATGGTCTGTTATGACCTGCGCTTTCCAGAACTGGCTTTAAGCTTACGTGCTAAGGGTGCAAACCTGCTGACTGCGCCTTCTGCATTTACCTATACCACGGGTGAAATGCACTGGCAGTTATTGCTGCAAACCCGTGCCATGGATAGCCAGTGTTCGGTACTTGGCGCCGCTCAACAAGGCTGGCATGGTGAAAAACGTCAGACTTGGGGGCATGCAGCTGCCACCAATAGCCGCGGCCAACTTTTGAATATGATCCATGCTGATGGCGCACATTTGATTACGGTGGACTTTGATTTAAGTGAACAGCAAAAAATCCGTGAATCCATGCCTTTAATGCAACATCGTAAACTGCTACAACTTTCTTAAGAAACCTGCCCGGATACTTGCATAAATTAACAAAATCCCTGCTTATTCTTCAGGCAAAATCGCCGAGCATAGAAGCTCCATGAACAATAAATAGGGATTAAGCTCATGTCATTAGAAAAAGCCGTCTATACCGCACATGCCAAAGCCACAGGTGGTCGTGATGGCCGCGCCACCTCTGACGATCAGATTTTAGATGTACAATTGGCCGTGCCCAAAGAAATGGGGGGACCTGGTGGTGGAACCAACCCTGAACAGCTCTTTGCCGCAGGTTATTCGGCATGTTTCTTGGGTGCGATGAAATTTGTTGCCAATCGTGACAAACTGAATATGAGTAAAGATGCTTATATCGAGGGTGATGTAGGAATTGGTCCAATTCCGACCGGGTTTGGTATTGAGGTGACTTTAAATATCCATCTTGAAGGTATGGATCAGCAAGAAGCGCAAAAACTGGTAGATGCCGCGCATATTGTCTGTCCGTATTCAAATGCAACCCGCAATAATATTGATGTGAACTTAAACGTCATTACTTAATTTTTCGATTCAACCGCTATCCTGAAAAAATGCTTCAGGATAGCTAGAGCGCTATTATAAAATTTTAATCGCTGCATCTTCCCTTAAAAACAAATTCTCTTTTCAAAACAAAAGCAAAAATCTTAATACTTATATATAATGATTCTTATTTGCAATGATTTATTTTAAGTCACCATGTTCAAATTATTTATTTCTAGTTCTCTCCTGTTCAGCATTGCGACTGCCTCTTTTGCAGAGCTGCAAATTTCAGAAAAAGTTCGCCCCCAAGTAAAATCTGTAGTTAATGCCGGGATTGAACGTCTGCCCATTCCTGCAACACCCAACAATATGATTCTGCCTGAATTTGGTAAAGGTATCATTGGTTGGGGTGCTGGCCCCAAAGATGCCGAAGTCCGTTTCCAGCGTGTCACCACAGCCGATGTTGAAAAAATGAAACAGGATGGGGTTACTTTAGAAATGGCGCAGGCCTGGCAGACCTTCTATGAAAATGAAACTCAGCGGAATCCGGGCAATCCGACTGCACCTTTTCGGGCCCAACTGATGAAAAAAATCGTCAGCCTCTGGTAAATATCCAGATATCCTGAGGATAAGTCATTAAAAGCAGCAGATTAAAAAATTATTCTGCTGCTTCATTGGTGACCCGTAATACTTCTTCAATGGTAGTTTTCCCTGCCAAAACTTTGCGCAGACCATCATCCCGAATCGAACCGGATTGCTGCCGTGCATAACTTTCTATTTCGTATTCGGCCGCATTGCCATGAACCAGACGGCGCATATGATCATCGACGGGCACAATTTCATAAATCGCAGTACGCCCACTAAAACCAGTATTGCCACAGCGTTCACAACCCTGTGGTTGCGGCAGTCTTAAATCCTGTGGATGTTCAATATTTTCAAACAGTTTCTTTTCAAAAGCATCTGCTTCATACCAGGTCGCGCAATGCGGACATAACGTTCTGACCAGACGCTGGGCAATTACCCCAATCAGGGAACTTGAAAGCAGGAACGGCTCAATGCCCATATCCTTCAAACGCGTGACAGCACCAATCGCGGTATTGGTATGCAGGGTCGACAACACCAGATGCCCCGTCAAGGAGGCCTGCACCGCAATTTCTGCGGTCTCCAGATCACGAATTTCACCCACCATCACCACATCAGGATCTTGGCGCAGCATGGCTTTTAAGGCACGTGCAAAGGTCATATCCACTTTGGTATTCACCTGGGTCTGACCAATACCTTCCAGTTGATATTCAATCGGATCTTCAGCGGTGAGGATGTTTTTGGAACCATCATTCAGGTCAGAAAGTGCGGCATATAAGGTGGTGGTTTTACCCGAACCGGTGGGGCCAGTGACTAAAATAATGCCGTGTGGACGATGCACCAGAGTTTTCAGTCGATCATAGTCATTATTCATCAAGCCCAAATGGGTCATATTTAAACGACCGGCCTGCTTGTCCAGCAGACGCATCACCACACGCTCACCATGAGAGGATGGCAAAGTAGATACACGGACATCGACTTCACGTCCGGCCAGACGCAAGGAAATACGACCATCTTGTGGAATGCGCTTTTCCGCAATATCCAGTTTGGCCATGACTTTAATCCGCGAGACCAAAAGCGGCGCAAGTTCACGGCGCGGCTGGACAATTTCACGGAGCTGGCCATCGACCCGTAAACGTACCGACAGTTTTTTCTCAAAAGATTCAATATGAATATCGGAAGCCCCGACCCGAATCGCTTCAGACAATAATGCATTGATCAGTCGTACAATCGGCGCATCATCTTCCTGATCCATCAGATCTTCAGCTTCAGGTACGGAATCGGCCAGACTGAGTAAATCCGGATGATCTTCCAGACCCGCAGCCACCTGTTGTGATTCGCCGCTATCTCCGGCAAAACTGGAGCTGAGTAACTGGTTAAATTCCTGTTCGCTGCACAGCTGAAAATGAGCCGGATAACCGAGCAGACGGCGCGCTTCCTGCAATGCAAGCATCGAGGTATTGTCACGACGCAGAATAAAGGCCTGATCTCCCTCATAACGCAACAGCACACCATGGCGCTTGGCGAAGCTATATGGGATTTGTAATTGTTTAAGTACTTGCATCGTGAATTATAATAATGATGAAAAAATTTAAATTGAGTGTACTCTAAGCATATGACAGCGTGAAGTATGTTTTCAAAGATTTAGCAAGAAAGGGTGCCAACATTGCCGCAAGATAAAGATGAATTAATCCCGAATACAGCGAAAATGCGCTGGTGGGGAGAACAGATTTTTGAAATAAATCAATCCAAAGCCTGGCAGTTTGGTTCCTTGCTGTTTCGTCTGACTCGAGGCATTCAGGAATGGCGACTGGAATACTATCGTCCTGTGGTGCAATATGATTATGAGCAGCAATGGCATCAGATTGATGATCCGAACTTTGCCTTTCCAGCGCCGGTGCACATTGAACGTTATATGTTCAAATCTACCCAAAATAAATTACAGTTGATGCCACGTTTGGCAAACCGTTCGGTGGTGATCAAGCCGGTTGATCCGATTTATATTCCTGCCGGACAACGTGGTACGCTTTATATCAGCACGCCCTTATGGATTGCTGGTTTTGTCGAGGGGCAGCGCGAACCAATTTTTGATCTCCCGGTGATCTTGCCAAAAGACACCTGGTTTGGGCCGAATCATCGCTCAGGTGAAATCTGCTATGCCACTGCAGTCGATGGCAGAACTGAACTGAAACAATTGCATCCACGCGCTTTTCGTGCGGTTACACCGATTGAATTTCACAATACCAGTAACCAGCAATTGCGCTTTGACCGGATGAATGTCCCGGTGCCTGCCCTGCCGTTATTTTACAGTGAAAGTACCGGGCGCTTATGGACCTCGCAAATCCGGGTCTTGCATGAAGGTTCGGACCGCCCACCGCGTATTCGGGTGGAGAACCGTACCCCGCCAAATGCCGGTGAAGTCGCCTATCTGCATCCACCGCGTGATCCGGCGGGCGCTTTATTTAATATGTTTGATTCATTTTTCTAAGGGCGTCTGATGCCAAGTTCAAATATTCCGACCGAAGTCACCAACAGCCTGAAGGGAGTATTTACCAATATCAATACCGACCGTTTAACCGAAATTTTGGTCGCGGTGGTGTTATGTTTTATTGGTTTCCTGATTGCGCGCTTTATTTCCAATACCTTTATTCGGACCATTGGTGTACGTTTTAATGCCCATCAGAAGCTGGTCTGGCGCCGCGGGATTTTCTATTTTATTTTCCTGCTGTTTGTAATGGCCAGCCTGAAAGAAGCCGGTTTTAAACTGAGTGTCTTCCTCGGGGCTGCCGGGATTCTCACCGTAGCCTTGGGTTTTGCGTCACAAACCTCGGCATCCAACCTGATCAGCGGTCTGTTCCTGATTGGTGAGGGTTCTTTCGAAGTCGGCGATACTATTCAAATCACCTTGATTCGTGGGCATACCATTGAAGGTGAAGTGATTTCGATTGACCTGCTTTCAGTCAAACTCCTCACGCAGGATAATATCTATGTACGTTTGCCGAATGAACAGCTGATTCGGGCACCGGTACAGAACCTGTCAAAATTTCCGATACGGCGTATTCCGATTACGCTGGCGATCAATTTCCACGAAGATATTATTAAAGTACGAGAAGTGCTGCTGGATGTCGCCAATAAATATCCACTGGTTCTAGCTGACCCGAAACCTGCAGTCACCGTTACCGCCTTTCGTGAATCATCCATCGAGTTGCTGTTTGCGATCTGGTGCCAGCAGGAAAATTATCTGAAAGTACGTGATGAAATGCAGGAACGGATTCGTAATGGCTTTGTCGATAATCAGATTGAAATTCCAGTGCCGAAAATGGGCTTTGTCGACCATCCATTATCTCGCCCCTTAGAGAATGTTGATATTGACCAATATGCCAATGACAAGGCACTCAAAAGAGAGCCTGATCTGAAATAACCCTTCGATTCCCTCTCCTTTTTAAAGGAGAGGCTTAGGGAGAGGATTCAATCAGTTTTCTCTGGCATCGGCGCAATATAGGCAATCAGCAGCATCACCCCACCTGCCAGCAAGAAGGAAATGACTCGCGTCAGGGTGCCAATATGCGACAGGTCAAAGAGTACCAATTTTAAGGTCACAACCACCAGAATACTGCCGCCTAAAATCCACATCGGCTTCAGGTTTTTTAAGGTTGCCGTCCACATGGTGATCCAGGCCAGCAATACCCAAAGTACAGTCAAGCTGAGTTGCACCGTCGCATTACTCCATAGCTCCAGATCATTAAACGGCGTGTGTAAATACACATGTAAAGCTCTTAAAACCATATAACTGGAAAGCCATAACAGGCTCAGCACCATCAAGACTGCGATCATGCCTTTATCACGGCCAACCTTAATCTGTTGCAACAGCATCCAGATAAAACTGGCAAACATGGCGACACTGATCAGGTCAAAAGGATTCAGAATCGGCAACCAGTAATACTGGAATGCTTGCTGACTAAATAACTGTGAACATACCAGCCAAGTGGCCATCAGCAATAAACAACACTTGGTTTGCCAAAGCTGCTGCCAGCCTGATTGCAGGTCCTGTCGATAGCACCACAGGCAAAACAATAAAGGCAGGATCACCATACTGAAATAAGGCATGCTCGGGATCAGACACAGACTGGCCAAAGCCAAACTGCTAAAAACGCCCAAACTCATCCATTCTTTGGATAGCTGCAAACCAGCCAGCGGTCTGAGCCACAGCATGGCCAGTAATATAGCTGAAAGGGCAAAAACCCCGCGCTCCAGACCGCTATCCCAGACAATCACCGCATTTTGACTACGATCCAGTGTCAGAATCACTGCAATGACCAGCAAGGGTGAGATACCACTCCACTTCGGTAGCAACCAGGACCATTGCTGATTTTTGCGCAGAATCATTTCATTCAACAGCACATAGCCCAGTGTGATGATGAATAAACTCAACACATAGGCATGCTGACTCGAAAATTCATCTTCCAGCAAAGCAAAGAGCATTAAACTGACTGCAACACTTAAACTACTTAAAAAACTGATACTCAGACTATCCAGTTGCTGCTGGTATTTTTCTTTGAGCTGACTGATCGCCACTACTGCCACATAACACAGACTCAAAATCCAGAAAATCATCCGCGGTGTGGGATTGATTTCGACCAGATAATACAGGCTGCTAAATCCGGCCATCAACAATAAGCCCATACTTAAATAATGCGCCACCCGGACATTTTTCTCTAAGGCCCACAGATAAATTAGCACCCCTTCCACAGCCCAACCAACCACACTCCATTGTTCGGTCAATAAGATCGGTGGCACCAGTGCCAGAAAAATCAGCATCAGACTCAGATAACTTTGTGAAATAAGCTGAATCGTTTGTTTTTGGCGCAATAAAGTCCAACAAGTGGCAAAGACCCCTGCGAACAACAGACTTAGACCGGCTTGCCAGAGTTTTTGATCGGGCTGATTAAAGTGAATCAAATACAGAAAAATATAAGCAGTAATCGGTGCGGCAAAAATCAAGGCCAAGTCGAGTACCGGTTTTAGCTGAAAACGGGACAAATCCTGTCGTGCCAGCAACTGGCTAAAACGAAAACCCAGCCAGATAAACAGCGCACTATGCGCCAGAATCAGCACAGTCATGGCATAACGCTCATGAGTATCACCATGAATCAGGCTATACATTCCACCGACAATCGCCGTAATTAAAAAGGCAATCTGATTGAGAATTTTCCAGGGGCGGAAGCTGCTCAGCACTGCCACCCCGACATTAATCAGCAAGTAATAACTGATCAGCTCAACAGCGGAAGCATCTCGGATTGGCAAGGTAAACGGCGCCAGATAAGCAATCAGCAAAGCCATTATGGCCAGTTCGATACTTTCCTGTTTCAGACTTAAATACAGCGTCATTGCCAAAATGATGATAAATACACATGCTGCCAGCGGTAGTGTTGGAATCACCAGATTGTAATAGGCAAAGAATAATGTCAGAAACAAACTCCCTAAACCTAATCCTTCCAGCGCCAGAGCAAAACTGCGGTTTTTAGGAATCAGCCGATAGCCCAGTCCTGTTACAAACAAACTGGCAAGCGCAACCAGACCTAATTTAGCAGCCAGACTCAGCTGCCAGTGCTCGGTGGCAAAACGCAGCAACAAAATAATCCCGATCACTAAAATACTAATGGCGACTTTTAAGACCGGATTGCCCTGAAAGATCCAGCGCTGCACTTGATCGATGAGATTAGGCGTGGACTGAGAATTTAGAGCCGGTTGAGCAGTCACAGGTGCAGCATCAGACCAGTTCGGTGGTGTCGAGGGTGGTGGATCGGCAGAATAAGATTGCGACTGTAACTGTATCAAGCGTCCTTCCAGACGTTGCAGCCATCGGAGTAAAAAGAACACCCAAGCGGTAATCCCGATGCCCATCAACCAGTCAAGCTCGGCCAGCCCACCGACAATGGCAATAATTGAAGAGACATATAAAGGAACTTTTGAATTGCGTTCCAGAGACCTCTGCTGCTGTGCAGCCAGTTGCTGTAGCGGGGCTTCTACTGCGCTGACATATTGCATCACACTGAAGAGAAAACCCACGCCACACAAATAAGTCACAATCTGATAATCCAGATACCAGGCACTGATCCCAACAATTAGCAGAGTAATCAGCCAGATCATGCGTAACTCATTGCGTCCTGCAGCCATTCTTATATTTCTCTTTCCTGAATCATTCCATCATACAACAGCTTGTGCTGCTTATTTCATCTTCAGCCGATATTCGCTAAGCTGTAAACTCAGACTCGCCTCAGCGAGCGCAGTAAAAATCACGTACAATAGCGCTGTATTTTGAATAAGGAATTGATTACATGCCACCATTTGTCTTGGTCGATGGCTCTTACTTTTTATTTCGTGCCTTTCACGCACTGCCACCATTAACCACGTCAACCGGTTTACATACCAATGCAATTCGTGGTGCGATTTCTGCTATTCAAAAACTGATGCGTCGGATCCAACCGACCCATATGGCGGTGATTTTCGATACGCCAGAACCGACGTTCCGGCATGAGCTTTCACCGATTTATAAAGGTGACCGCCCGAGCATGCCGACGGAATTATCCGAACAGATTCCTTATTTGCATGCCTTGATTCGTGCGCTGGGTATTCCCCTGCATACCTTACCGGGTGCCGAAGCCGATGACATTATCGGGACATTGGCCAAACGTGCCGAAGCCCTGGGACATCAGGTGCTGATTTCGACTGGTGATAAAGATATGGCGCAATTGGTCACAGACAAAGTGACCCTGGAAGACAGCTTTAAAGAAAAGCCGCTGGATGTCGATGGCGTGTTTGAAAAGTTTGGCGTATGGCCAAATCAGATTATTGATTACCTGACCCTGATGGGCGATGCTTCTGATGGCATCATGGGCGTGCCGGGTGTCGGTGCCAAAACCGCGGCAAAACTGCTAACCGAATATGGTTCGATTGGCGGCATTTTAGAAAATGTCGACAAGATCAAAGGCAAAGTTGGTCAAAATATTAAAGAACATGTCGATGGCATTGCACTGGACCATCAACTGGCCAGTATTGTGATCGATCTGGATCTTAACTTTGGTTATGACGATTTAAAACTGGGTGAGCCGAATGTCGAGACCTTACGTCATTTGTACACCGAGCTGGAATTTCGTAATCAGCTACAATCCTTAGATCACCCAAATAACCCGAATCATTCAAATTATAAACAGGCGGCAAGATCCATTACCGCCAAACCAGCAACTCTGCCAGACACCACAGAAGATCATGCTTATGTGACCAGTGGCGATGATCAGCTAGGTCAAGCAACCTATCATAGTGTGTTAAACCAGCAGGACTGGGACAAGCTGTTTGCGCGCTTAAGTAGCGAAAAACGTTTTGCCTTTGATACTGAAACCACCAGTCTGGATTATCGTATCGCGCAGATTGTCGGCTTCTCGGTCGCCTTTGATGCCAACGATGCTTACTATGTTCCTTTGGCCCATGATTATGAAGGCGCACCGGAACAGCTCAATCGTGAAGTCATCTTGGCACAGATCAAGCCGATTCTGGAAGATGACAGCGTACAGAAAATTGGGCATCATCTGAAATACGATGCGCATGTACTGGAAAATCATGGCATTCATTTGGCAGGCTGGTATTTTGATACCATGCTGGCATCGTATGTGCTGAATTCTGTGGCAACCCGTCATGGTATGGATGATGTGGCGCGTCTGTATTTAAGCCATCTGACCACGACCTATGAACAAGTTGCCGGTAAAGGAGCCAAACAGAAAACCTTTAACCAGATTCCGCTGGAAACCGCTGCACATTATGCTGCTGAAGATGCTCATGTCACTTATCGTCTTTATGAAGTTTTGGATGAAAAACTCAAAGTCCATCCTGAATTAAGTCAGCTTTTGCATCGCATTGAAATGCCGGTGGCACGTGTATTAACGAAAATGGAAGAAAATGGCATTCAGTTAGATGTGCATTTCCTTGACCAGCTCAGTGAAGAATTTGCACAAACCATTCAGAATCTGGAAAACCAGATTATTGAATTAGCAGGTCAAAGTTTTAATGTCAGCTCACCAAAACAAGTCGGTGAAATTTTGTTTGATAAGCTGGGCCTCAAAGGCGGCAAGAAAACCTCGACTGGCCAATACAGCACCAGTGAAAGTATTTTAGAAAAACTGGATCATCCGATTGCCGCATTGATTTTGGAATATCGTGGCCTGTCTAAACTGAAAAGCACCTATACCGATGGTTTATGCAAACAAGCCAATAATGACAGTGGCCGCGTACACACCAGTTATCATCAAGCGCTGACTGCAACGGGTCGTCTATCTTCAACAGATCCAAATTTACAAAATATTCCCATTCGCGAGAAAATTGGCCGTCAAATTCGTAAAGCTTTTGTAGCACCGAAAGGTCGTGTGCTGCTCGCTGCCGATTATTCACAAATTGAATTACGCCTCATGGCGCATTTTTCCCAAGACGAAGCCTTGGTACATGCCTTTAATCACGGTCAGGACGTGCATCGTCGTACTGCAGCAGAAGTTTTGGGCATCGCTTTTGAAGAGGTGACAAATGATCAACGTCGCCAAGCCAAAGCCGTGAATTTTGGTCTGCTCTATGGCATGTCTGAATTCGGTCTAACCCGTCAGTTGGGCTTTACTCGTCAAGAGTCACAAGAATACATTAAACAGTATTTCCATCGTTATCCGGGGATTTATGAATATATGCAACGCACCCGTCAGGTGGCACTCGATCAAGGTTTTGTCGAAACCGTTTCTGGTCGTCGTTTATATACACCGGATATTGATGCTCGTAATATGATGGTGCGTAAAGCGGCAGAACGTGCTGCAATTAATGCCCCGCTACAGGGTTCGGCTGCAGATATCATTAAAATAGCAATGATTGAAGTCGACAAGATGTTGCCAAAAGATCAGGCCAAAATGCTGTTGCAAGTCCACGATGAACTGGTGTTTGAAGTCGATGAAGCTATTGCCGATGAACTGGCACCGAAACTGGCTGAAGTCATGCAATCGGTATTGCAGATTTCTGTACCGTTGCTGGTTGAAGTCGGTAAAGGTAAAAACTGGGATGAGGCGCATTAATGCGCCTTTAAGCCCCTTCCTCCCTATAGGAGATGAGGCATATATTCGGCAAGGGGATGCAGGTTGGTTTTAACCCCCTCTTCCCTTACGAAGCAATGTCTGTAGTGGTCAACAAATATTGGACACAGTTTTAAGTTTTTGTTCAACTGCAAAAGGGCTGATACCATTATTAAATTGATGTGGTCGTATCCGATTGTAGTATTCCATCAGATACAGCCCTATATC
>NZ_VOYB01000031.1:0-14217 GCF_013420445.1 Acinetobacter sp. YH01006
CATTATTCATTTAGAAAATGAAGTTAAAAAATACCAAGAACGTGAAGAGCGTTTAATGCAGCAAATCGACCGTATGCAGACGCTTATTGAGTTAAAAACTGTTGCACCCGCCACGGCAGCGCCACAAGAAGATGCTACGGCATGCGACACCGATATGCCACAGCATGCGACAACACAACAAGACAATGATAATAAAAAGAATAATGAATTAAATATTGTAGAAAACGTGGCAGTGCCACAGCAAAAAACTACAGCACACCACAGCCAAACGCTACAGCATGCCACGTTGCAAAATGTGGCAGTGCCACAACCTAAAAAACGTGGCTTATTTGGCCGTGTGCTGAATGCTGTTTTTGATAATGACTAAGGGAGAGAGATCATGCCGAAACTGAAAGACATTGCCTTGGGAATTATTGTGGCCCCGCTGCTGATCCCGATCATGCTGATTGCATCGTACCAGGATAAAAAGGCACTCAAAAAAGAGCTGGATGAACGCCAAAAAGAAAAAGACCAGGCATCCTGATTATTCAATTGACCTAATCAAACTCGTGAAACTTTGATTAAATAATAAGCGTGGAACGTGAAAAGTCATAAAAAAAGCCCACCTTGGGGAAGATGGGCTATCAACTAGAAACTACAGCATTGATTTCTATAGATAATTATAACGCATTACGTATAAGGTGTATTATGTTAATTTTAGATAAATTAAAATTACTCAATAAAAATCATAATAAACATTGTAATTCAGGTGTTATTTTTATAAATTAAATTAAACCATTGATAAATATCTAAAAATGTCCGAAATAAATAGTTTAAAACTTGCTGTATTAATAGATGCAGATAATGCTCAAGCTTCTGTATGCGAAAATTTATTAAAAGAGATAGCACGCTTTGGTACAGCTCATATTAAGCGGATCTATGGTGATTGGACTCAACCAAATTTAAAATCTTGGAAAGAAGAACTTCATAGGCATGCAATTCAACCAATTCAACAGTTTAGCTATACATCGAAAAAGAACTCTACAGACTCAGCACTCATAATTGATGCAATGGATTTACTTCATCAGAGTCATCTAGATGGATTTTGCTTAATTTCTTCAGATAGTGATTTTACAAGACTAGCAACACGAATTAGAGAAAATGGTTTAGTCGTCTACGGTTTTGGTGAAAAAAAGACTCCCAATGCTTTTATTGTTGCATGTGATCAATTTATTTTTGTTGAAAATTTAACACCTAAACTAGAAGAAGTTACTCCCCTGGAAGTAAGTGGTAAAACTCCTCCAAAAACAAATAAAAAAATTGAATTATCAAAAGATAAAAAGTTAAAAGATGCATTAAAAGTTGCTATTAATGCAGTATCAAAAGACTCAGATTGGGCTTCTTTATCTGGAGTAGGAGGATATATGGTTAAGAATGATCCTTCTTTTGACGCTCGTAGTTATGGTTATGAAAAATTAAGTGCTTTAGTAGAGAACCTAAATTATATCGAAGTCGATAAACGTAAGCCTAGCGATGAATCTCATATATATCATATGTATATTCGTTTTAAGTAACCTAATAATTAACGCCTATTTAGCATAATGGCGGTTATGCGAAGTCGACTTGTAATGCAATTTGCATTACACTATTCCTAGTACATTAAACACTTGGGAAAGATGATGGCTACTGTTAACTTCAGGGTCGATGAAGCCCTTAAAGAAAAATCTTATTCAATCCTTAAAGAGCAAGGTATTGCACCTACGGATTTCTTCACTAGTATTCTTGAGTATGTTGCTACGACTGGGAAACTGCCCGTCAAAAAAGCTTTGCTTTCGGAAGAAGATGAAGAATTATTAGCTCTTGTCCGTAAGCGCATTAATGATCCTAAAGAGATGTTTGAGGAAGTCACATTAGATGACTTATAAGCTTTTACGTCACAAGGACTTTACAGCAGAATGGGAAAAACTCCCTGTTGCTATACGAGATCAATTTAAAAAGAAACTAGCCAAAGTCATAGAGCAGCCACATATTCCAAAGAATATGCTTAGAGGCGATCTTGCAGGTTGCTATAAAATCAAATTATTAAAAGCTGGTGTCCGACTTGTCTATCAAGTTAAAGATGATCAGGTAGTTATCCTGCTCATTACCGTCGGAAAACGAGCTGATAGCATAGTTTATGACGAAGCGAAAAAGCGAATTAAAGACTAAAAATGGGAGTTTATAGCTCCCATTTCTGCCTTCGTATAACGTGTATTATATTAATTTTAGGAAAACTTAAATTAAGATTTCAATTTTAGGGTCATCAATATTTTCTAATATGCCCTTATAAATCTCGTAATTTACTATGTCATAGCAGACAAAAAAGACTTCTTTCACTTCATTATAAAAAGGTAATTCTGACAAGATAGTACCTATAGCAATTTCTGCTGCTAGCTGCTTAGGAAAGTTATAGACCCCAGTTCCCATATTCGGAACAGAAACTGTTTGAGCTTTAATTTCCTCTGCTTTTCTTAAAGCACTACTATAAGTATTACACAATAATTGTGGTTCATTTTTTTCACCATTTAGCCATCTAGGAGCAACCGCATGAATAACAAATTTAGCAGGTAGGTCACCTGCAACGGTTACTTCTGCACAGCCAGTCTGACAACCACCTTTTGTTTTATTTAGATGGATACAAGCCTCTTTCATCAGAGATCCTGCTTTTTTATGAATGATATAATCTAGGCCACCCCCACCTAACAAAGATTTATTTGCAGAACTAATAAGAGCATCTACTGGAAATTCTGTGATATCTCCATGAATTAAATTCACTTTCTTTTTCATAAGAATTAGAGGTTATGATACAAGATACATAATCATATATTTAAATAGAGGGGTTTATGGAAAAGGGTGCAATAATTTCAGATTGTAGTAAATATCGTTATTCACTTTGGCGTATTTGGGATAAAGAGAAACCTATATTTACATTTATTGGCCTAAATCCTTCAACAGCAGATCATATTCAAGATGATCCAACTATCAATCGCTGTATTAACTTTGCTAAAAGTTGGGGTGGTGGTGGCATCTACATGGCTAATCTTTTTGCATATAGAGCCACTGATCCACAAGAAATGATGTCTCAGGAAGATCCAATTGGCCCTGAAAATGATGCTTACTTGCAGCAATTAGCTACAGAATCTCATCAACTTATTGCTTGTTGGGGAAATGCTGGAATATTTAAAGACAGATCAACTTTTGTAAAACAACTTCTAAAAGATAAGCTCCATTATCTTAAATTAAATAAAAGTGGAGAACCTGGGCATCCTCTGTACATACATTCTTCAACAGAATTAAAGCCTTTTTTAGAACCCATTTAACATAATGGTTGTTATGCGAAATTCCTAGCATATTCACCTTTTGTCTTATATCTTTGTTTTTACCAATAGGTAAAATATATTCATAACCTACATCGGAAAAGTAGGTAGTTAAGAAAAAAATTGCAGAGATTTATAAGCCTTATAGTAACGGGAGAGACTATAGGGCTTTTTATTTATCTTAATATTCATATACCTAATGGATTTGCTTTTCAACTAGTTCCAATTTGTTTAATGCTTGCCGTTTTTTATGATCATTATTAATCTTTACAACTAGAGCTAAAATAAAAACCATCACTATAAAAACAAGGAAAATCAAATGCTTTTTCATCATTAATTCCGTCTTTTGATCTTTAAAAATGCCTTGCTCCTTTGTAAATAGATATGACATAAGGGAAGCACTGATACAAGCCTTTTTAAATGACTTTAGCAACTCGATAAACAGTTGCAACTCCACAATTCACTGCTTTGGCAATTTCTTCCTTAGTCATATTGCCAGCTGCTAGTAATTCTTTTATTCGTTTGTGCTTAGCCTCATTGGCTTTCTTACCTGTTGGCTTGTAACCCGAACGTGCCAAGCCCTGCTTAATACGTTCTATACGTTTCTCATTGTCCAGGCGGGCCATTGTTGCCAGGAGATCAATCAACATATTGTTGATGAGATCCAGGATTGAATGAGTAATGCTGTCACTGGTTTGAATCATTTGGTAGGTAGTAGGAAGATCTGCTACGACTAAACGAAGTCCCTTCTCCTGGATCCTGCGCTTCAGCTCTTGAAAATCCTGTTGGGTTAGGCGTGATAATCGGTCAATACTTTCAACCAACAAGGTGTCGCCTTGATTTGCTTCTGACAGTAGCTTATTCAATTCAGGTCGGTCTAACTTCGTACCACTATAGTTTTCCACGTACACAATGGTTTCGCCCAAATTCAAGTTTTGGTTTAGATCCTGAAGAATCTGCAAAGCCCTTTCTGCATCTTGATCTTTAGTTGAAGCTCGTAGATAAATACGTGTATTCATTTCTATCATTTAATCTTAATTCTATTAGATTAATGATAACAATATCATTTAATTATTGCATTAAGTCTAATGATAGATATTGTATGCGATTTGGCTCGCTATCATTCAGCTATACTCTTTTGATAAAAAAAAGCATAACTAAAAGCCATGCCTTGGGAATTCGTATAACGTGTATTATGTTAATTTTAGAAAATCTGTTTTAGTTTGTACCTTTTCAAAATTATGTAAAAAGCAAATAAAACACTTATCCAGAACAAATAATCAAAAATAAAATATAAGAAGATAAATTGATCTATTCCTATAATAATATTTAAAGGATCTAGCGCTATACTCCCACCTGGAGATACTTCACCATCTACTAAAAACTGTAAGGGAAATCCTCCTCCAATGACTTTAACTTTTCCAAGCTTGTCTACAACTATACGATCCACTAATGTATATTTCTGATAAAACAAAGATAAATAAGTAAAAATAAAAGATAAGCAATTGAAGTATAAAAATTTTTTCATAATTTCCTCTCATATATCTACTAATTTTAACAATTTTTAATCAGAGCCTTTTGGAATAATTTGCTTTAATTTCTCTATTACTTTCTCAAAAAATTCCTTTAATATGAAAAGATTAGAATTTATTTTATTAAGTTTACTTGCAGCCTGCAGTCCAGTTACAGAAAAAATTGAATCAAATATAGTTGTTCCACGTATTCAATATACGGGGGGAGCAGATAATGCAAGTTATAGTGAGGCTAAGCTTATTAGGGAAGGTAAATGCCTATACCTAGAACATGCTGATGGCTCTAAAGTTCTGCCAATTTTTGCTACAAAAACTCTAGATTGGGATACGGAAACTAAGAGCCTAAAAGTAGATTCGGATACTTATTTTTTAGGTGATAAAGCAGCATATGGAGGCGGAGAATCCTATCCTCTAGAAAAAAATAATTATTCTTGGATAACTGAAGTAGATCATAGCTGTGATACCTCAAAAGTTATAGTTATTAATCGACTCATAAGACCAATTGAAGAACTACCAAAATGAAGAATAGCCTATTTTACTGTCTTACATTAGTTCTACTTATAGGATGCCAGCCATTTGAAAAAGATGGATATATTTTTATTAAAAATCAGACTGATTATCCAATTACAGACCTTAAAGTAACTTATATTAGTGCTCAAAAAACTTATAGCTTAGGTACTCTTTATCCTTATTCAGAATATAAATACGCCATCAATTACGAGCGGCACAATGAGGATTCAATAATCTTTTCATATTTAGATAAAAATCATAAAGAGATTAATCAAGAAGTAGCTACGTATGCAGCCAAATATGATAGGAAAAGTTATGAAATAGTTATTCAATAGAATATAAATTACAATTACTAATTGAACGAAAAAACTTCAATTTGAAATTTCAAAAACTTGATTTTCCCACTAAACAACTATCCATTTAACATAGTGGCGGTTATACGAAGTACACTTGTATATTAATATAAATATCAATAACTTAAAAAATTCATCCTGATCGTAAAAACCGCAAAAAGCCGATTTTGAAACAAGTCGGCTTTTTTATGAGCGGTTTTGATAGTTCTTGCCAATAAATTTGTTTAAAAAGTAATCAATTTTGAGGTTTTTCAAATTTTATCAATGCCTCAATGTCCAAAATTATCCACATTTTTTGTGGATAAAATTTAGGCTATTTTGTACGCTCTGGCGTACATAAATCTCGGCCCTTTGCGGCTACCTGGGACAGTGGAATTTTCCTATGATCAAGTCATCAGGAACAGGATGTTCCATAACATAAAACAAAAATTATAAGTTATTGCACATGGACCAGAGGGTACAACAGCACAATCAGCAACGATGAAAAACCCCGGCAGGATGCCGGGGTTTTTTATTATTTAGATTTCTTAAATCAGCGTCGGGTGTGCCGTCCAGGATACGAATTAAAGTCGCTTAAAATAACGTCAATAAATATTGAAAAAGTCATAAAATGTGATATGTTTCACACTCTATTTTTTAGTAGTAAAATTTTTTTATGAAACTATTAAAAAATAACAGCAAGTTTTTAAAAAAACCATCTGTTTCATTATTAATAGGCCCTTATATGAAAAACTTTATCACTACAGCATTATTGCTTTCTTCTGGCGTATTTATAGCAGGACAAACAAATGCTTCTACTAAAACTGCGGATGCAACTTTTAAAGTTAAAATTGAAGTCGTATCAACATGTGCGATCAGTGCTACAGATATCGATTTCGGTGAAGTAAATAGTGGTATGGCAGCAACAGATAAAACTGGTACTTTAAATGTAACCTGTACTAGTCAAACACCATACAAAGTTGGTTTATCTGGTAGTGGTAAATTGACCAATACGGCTGACTCTACGTCTAGCATTGAGTATAAATTATTTCAAGAATCTAGTGATACAGCGTGGGACAACAAAGATAATCTATATTCTGCAACTGGCTCAGGTGATGTACAGAATATTCCTGTAGTTGCTAAATTATTTGGCTCTACAAATGTACGCGCTGGTAACTATGCAGATACCGTCACAGCTACAGTAACTTATTAACTTTTATTATCGTAAAGAGTCCACATGAAAAAGCCAGCCAAATTCTCTCATGTGTTCCACATTTGTGGTACAGGAATCTTGGCAGCTAGTATTTTTATAACACAGGCGCATGCTGCCAGTTTGCAAGTTGCGCCTATTTTATTAGAATTCTCACAACAAGAAAAAGTCAAAGAACTTTGGTTGACCAATACAGGTAATGAGAGTATTCGTGCACAAGTACGAGTGAACGCTTGGACACAAAGCAATCAACAAGATATTTTAACAAACTCCAAAGATTTAATTGCTAGTCCTATGGTCATTAGCATTCCTGCCGGACAACGGCAATTGGTTCGATTGATCCGCAATACTCAAATAGCAAATACGACTGAACAAGCTTATCGTCTCATCGTGGATGAATTACCTAACTCCCAGACTGATGTACAAAGTGGTCTACAATTGTTACTCAAATATTCCATTCCTGTTTTTTTAAAAGTATCGGACAGTAATGATACAGATCAAGGCATAACATCCCTGCAAGGTATGAGCTTTAAATATAATACGCAAACACTAACAATCAACAATCAGTCTAGTCATTATAAGCGCTTTAGTCAGTTTGCCTACATGGATGCGCAAGGCAAAAAAATACCAATTCAAATGGGATTGATGGGTTATGTACTTAGTGGGAAAAGCATGCAATGGAAAATTCCAAATAATATAAATGTTACGCGTGGTGGAAAGTTTATAGCTGTAGTTAATATGGATCTTCGTGAACAAACTCTACCATTATCTCCCTGATACAGAATAAGCCTTAGGTATAGGGAGTTTCTGATCATTGAAGGTTCGAGCAAGCAATTTTATACTTGCAGGAATGATGCTGGTCACAGCACCGACAACATTTGCAGAACAATACTTATCCAATAATATAAACAGTGCGATTCAACAGGAATTGTATTTGGATGTAGAAGTAAATCAGTCTGCACAGATTCAAATTGGTCATTTTTTACAACAAGATCAGCAACTCTATATTGATGTAGCTTCCTTAAAAAATTTCGCCATTACTACCGAGATAGCACCAATCATAATTGATCAGGTACCCTATATCGCACTTGATCAGATTGTAGGGCTAAGCTATAAATATGACGACCTCAATCAAAAAATTTCAATCCAAGTACCTATTACACTGTTAAGCAGTCAACATCAATATGGCTATCAGCATCTGCCTGCTGCAAAAGTTAATCCATTGCATGAAAAAACAGGTGTCTTGCTCAATTACACTGCTTTTGCTCAGCAGCATGAGAATATATTTTCTTTAAATGGTTGGAATGAATTTCGTGTTTTTGGGCTATTTGCTGGGGTATTCAGCCTTTCTAGTAGCTACCAATATCAAGATAATGCCTTTATAAATCATCATATACTGGATACATATTGGGAAAAAGATATCCCAGAACAATTGCTTAGACTACGTTTAGGTGATGCACAAAGTAATGCACTGTCATGGACACGCTCTACTCGCTTGAGTGGTTTTAGTTTATCGAAAAATTTTGCTTTACAACCCTATACCGTGACGACCCCCTTAATGAGTTTTAAAGGTCAGGTAGCATTGCCTTCACAAGTAGATTTAATAATTAATGGTATTAAGCAGGCTTCTCAAGATGTCGTACCAGGACAATTTGATATTCAATCAGTCCCCAGTATTACAGGTGCAGGCAATGCACAAATGGTCATTACAGATATTAATGGTCAACAGCAAGTACTGAATATTCCCTTATATGGTACGAATAATCTACTCGCAAAAAGCTTAAATGACTGGTCTTTTAATTTAGGTTATCCAAAGTTAAATTATGGCTTATCTTCATTTGATTATGCACAAGATCCTGCATTTAGTGGAAGCTATCGTTATGGAATATCAAATAAACTTACTCTGGAAACACATACTGAATTGACCGATCAATTGCAACAGGTAGGACTAGGCACACTTTATCAATTAGGCAAACGTGCAGGACAGCTTAATCTCTCTTATGCTTATAGTCGTACACCTGAGCAACATGGACAATTATTAGGCCTAGGTTATAGTTGGAACTCTACATTAATAAGTTTAAATTATAATGGGCTACGACAGTTTGGTGAGTTTAATGATATTGCCAGCTTGAATGATGCGGCATTTGCCAGTAGGTCAGACCAATTTTATATAGGTTTTAATACTAAAATTGGTCAGTTGGGAAGTAGCTATATCCAGCAAAAATATACGGAGCAAGAGAGTAAGTTTGTATTGCTAAACTGGTCTTATATCTTGCCGCAACGTATGAACCTAAATTTAGGTTATACGCATGATTTAATTAATAAGAAAGATAGTTATTATCTATCACTTAATATCCCGTGGGCGCAACGCAACTCAGCCACAGCATCAATACAGCGTAGTCATGATAACCAACAGTTTGGTGTCAATATAATGCATGCGCTAAATCAAGATCAGGGAGGGATGGGATGGCAAGCCATGGCCAATCGTACAGATCAATACTCACAATTTCAGGGGCAGATCGACTATCTCGGTCGCTATGGGTTAGCACAGTTAAATGTGCAACATACAGCATCAGACCAACAAAATAATACCAGTGCATTTGCCTCAGTCAATGGAGGTTTAGTTATTCTAAAAGACGTGATACTACCCACGCGTTTGAGTAACGGTTCATTTGCTATTGTCTCAACAGATAATATTGCTAGCGTACCGGTGCGTATGGAGAATCGTTTAATTGGTAAAACTAATCAGAAAGGATATTTGCTATTAGATCGTCTAAATCCATATCAGCATAATAGTGTAGCAGTTGATACCCTGAACCTACCCATAAATTTAAAAATAGAAACAACACAGCAAGATGTTGTACCTCGTCAGGCAAGTGGTGTATTCGTTCGTTTTCCAATGTATCAAGTGAAATCCGTTCAATTACAGGCAGTCGATGATCAGGGAGAGAATCTAGCAGTGGGTAAATCTGTTTGGGATATTCAACCATCAATACAGCAGCCTCCTAAAACCATTGTAGCTCATGATGGTATTGTATATTTAGATGATGTGAAAAATAATAAATTATATATTGGCGATGAGCTTAAGCAATGCCAAGTGAATCTTCCTGAAGTTTCCACTCTTGAAGGTTTTAGCGATTTAGGAAGGGTGGTATGTCAATAACTCATCAATTTAACCGAATCAAAGCTTATGGCCTCATCAAGCGTTTAGCTTGTATGAGCTTATTGTTTTTAGCTTATAGCATATGCTCTTCATCTGCTTATGCAGAGAGTTGCTGGGTAAGTGGAGGTAATTTAAGCCTAGGCACAGCGAACATTCAAGGCTCGATGACAGCTTCTACGGATATTACCGTAACATGTAATTCAAATTGGAGTCAGCCAGTGACATATAAGATATGTATGGTAGTTGATAGTATAGATCCAGCGGCTAAAGATCCTCGCACAATGATTAACTATGATAACTATCCTGCTTCCTTATTAAATTATAACTTATATTATGATGTCGCACGAACACGCAAGATACCAAACTCAGACGCTAAAAATACAGCTCAGTGCCAGTCTGTTCAAGTAGGTGCTAATACAGGAAGTCCGAGTACATTAGTCAAAATGTATGGTCAAGTTCTTGCAGGACAAAATGTACCTGCCGGCTCCTATAAAACCAATAGTACTTCCATAAAGCTATACTATGCTTATCGCTATGGCTTAGAAGTACCTTCAGATTTAGAAGCTCTAGCTAGTCAAAATAGCTCAACTAACAATATAGTCGTCAATTCTAACTATGAAAATAGCTGTTTGATTTTATCTGCATCAGATATAGATTTTGGTTCAGTGGAGCTATTGAATAATACTTTATATCGTTCAGGGACTATTCAATTAGCATGTCCAATGGGTACCAATATGAAGGTAAGTTTAAATAATGGTCTAAATCCATTGGGCTCACAAAGACGTATGAAAAATTCTTTAGGAAGTTATATTCAATACAGTTTATATCAGGATCCAAGTCACTCGAACATTTGGCAGGCGGATACTTCATATTCTATAACCCACCAGACTATCCCTGTTTATGCGATGCTCCCATCGCAAAGCATTAGCAGTATAGGGAAATATTCCGATACCATTACTGTGACTTTAACTTATTAGAAAACTCTATATTTAATAGGTAATCGTAGCAGTAACTGTATCTATATATTGACCGGCAGGAACGTTAGTATCAGGCACTTTCCCCCAAATGGTAATATTTTGAGTTTGTCCTGTACCGTGTTGTGAAAAAAGATTTTCAGAGCTGTTTCCCCATTCTTTGCTCATAGATGCATCTTGATAAAGTCGATATGAAAGCTTCAAGGAAGCATCCTGAGTATTCTTTAGTGTGCCATCACTATTTAGTGAAATATTATAAGGCGTACCATTAGTACACGAGACATTTAAACTTCCCGTTGCCTGGATATTTTGGGTATTACGAGAAATTGTACCAAAATCTATATTAGAAGTAGAACCTGTGCCGATATCACAAATTTCATTGACTTTCATTTTGACCTGAAACTGTGTGGACTGCCGGTCACTCATGGTATAAGCAGAGACTGAAACTACAGCTAGAATTACAAATGAATATTTAAAAATTTTCATTGAATGTGCCTATATCCAATATAGATAATTATATTAATCTGAATTGTAGAGAGTAAAAAGGTAACTATTTAAAGTAATAGTCTGGATTACGCACTAAATTTCATGATTCTAATCATATTATTCGATTTTACTCAACTATGCTGCCATCTAGTAAACAATTCAAAAATAAAAGGGCAAACAGGCTAGATTTAACATAAAACCTCTTATACGAAATTCATCAGGCTAACGCCACTATACAAGGCATCACACCTATACACTTTTTTAGATTGCTACTTAAATACAGCTCTGAAGAGACAGCTGGCTAACGCCCCTATACAAGGGGACACACTTTACACTTTTTTAAAACTTGATCTCGGATCTAACTTTAGAAATGAATAGATCAATTGAATTTTGGTTCTTGGAAAAATCCAGCAGTAGCCCGTTTACTTTAGATCGGATCTCTTTCGGATCATTCAGCTCTCCATTCATTAAGTTTTTCAGTAGTCCACCCACTTTATTCATATCTGATTTTAGGCTGCGAATTTCCTGGATTGTCTTTATATCAGTCAGACTTTTAGGTTGGTAACCCAATCCTAAATCACGCAAATACTGAGAGGCCGACAAATTTCCCTGGGCCGCATTTTCTTCAATTTGCTTTTTTTCAGCT
The DNA here is from genome assembly GCF_013420445.1 of Acinetobacter sp. YH01006. Lineage (NCBI taxonomy): Bacteria > Pseudomonadati > Pseudomonadota > Gammaproteobacteria > Moraxellales > Moraxellaceae > Acinetobacter > Acinetobacter sp. YH01006. The sequence goes on from NZ_VOYB01000031.1 coordinate 12,189, forward strand.
TCAGTTACCACAACTTGAATTACTTTTTGGCGTATCCGTTTCGGCTTTTTCTGTTCAGTCATTTTTTTGATTTCCAGTACATTTTGGCTATGCCAAAAGCTCCGCAGGACAAGATGCCACGTTGAGCTGAAAGCGAATAAGTCGGGTAATTTATATAACCAGGGCTTGCCATGTTATATAACATTACACATCTTGCCAATATCACTGAAAGTTCAATTGCACATAAACGCATATAATTGCACATCAAAATGAATAAAAACCACTTAAAAGCTTATAGTTGCAGATAATTTCATATAAAATCTTATAAAAGCTCATAATTGCATATAGTTGCACATAATTGCATTAATTAAAGAAAGAGGAAGTCATTATGGTCACTAGACATGGCGCTAAAAAATTCATCATCTCTGTATTACCAGAAATAGAAAAACGGCTAGAAGCTGGTTATACAATTAAGGAAATCCACGCTGATTTACCTGAGCTAGCGAACAATATTTCTTACAGTTCAGTTTTGCGAAATTTGAATAAAATGGGAATGAGTGAAAAAAAGGTACATCTACATAAAATAGAAAAATTGGAGTCCCAGGATATGGTCCCCACTTCTAATGAAAAAATGAAAATGACGAATGCAGAAAGAAATACAGAAAAATTGAAGACTAAAAAACCTGTTTTTTCTTATGACCCTCATACAAAAGGTAAAGATTTTATCTAATTACTATAAAACTTAGCTTTTAAATGCACTCATTTGCGATTTAAGCTCAAATTCATATAGGAAGGTACAGAACGAGTGTCTACGAGTGAAATCGCTGAAATTCGCGCTTAGACCCTCTGAAAAACAATCTTTTAGATATTGGAATCTAAAAACTTTTTAATTACATATAAAAATTGGATTCTAGATCGAGCGCAGCGAGCAAAAAAGCTCTATGAGCGAAGCGAATTCATCGTGCTTTTGCTTTTTATTGAAGTCACAACGAGATGAGCCAAAAAATTGCCCCGACGAATCGAGCGAAAGCGAGATTCAATAGAGTTTGAGCGTAGCGAAAACCAAGGGCAATTTTTCACTCCTTGGGCTTTTAATTATTTTAAAGCTTTTAAATGCTTTTAGACATGCTGAAAGCCTTTGTTCACAATGCTTTCAAGGGTTATATGACACCGTTTACCTTGCAATATGACACCGTTTACCTTGCAATATGACACCGTTTACCTTGCAATATGACACCGTTTACCTTGCTTATAGCACTAAAATTAATTATTGTGTCATAGCATAATAATTAATACTGGTGCTTCATGAGAGAATTAGTGGTAAAAGACAATGCCTTAATCAATGCAAGCTATAACTTGGATTTAGTAGAACAACGTTTAATTTTATTGGCTATTGTTGAAGCAAGGGAAAGTGGGAAAGGGATTAATGCTAATGATCCCCTTGAAGTACATGCCGAAGGCTATATCAATCAATTTGGTGTACATCGCAATACTGCCTATCAAGCATTAAAAGATGCCTGTAATGATTTATTTGCTAGACAATTTAGTTATCAAAAAATAAATGAAAGAGGGAATATTGAGAACTATAGATCCCGTTGGGTTAGTGAAATTGGATATGTAGATAATGAAGCAGTGGTTAAGCTTATCTTTGCCCCCGCCATAGTCCCATTAATTACACGTTTAGAAGAGCATTTTACTAAATACGAATTACAGCAAGTTAGTAATCTCAGTAGTGCTTATGCTGTCCGCTTATATGAACTATTAATTGCTTGGAGAAGTACCGGTTCTACTCCAGTTATAGAGCTAAGTGATTTCCGTCAAAGAATTGGTGTACTCGATACAGAGTACAAGCGTATGGAGCGCTTTAAAACTAGTGTACTTGAGCTTGCTATTAAACAAATAAATGAGCATACGGATATAACTGTAAAATATGAACAGCATAAAAAAGGTCGATCAATTTCAGGTTTTTCTTTTACGTTTAAACAGAAGAAAAAGGATAATCCATCAATAGAAAGAGATCCGAATACCTTAGACCTTTTTTCAAAGATGA
>NZ_VOYB01000032.1:0-12530 GCF_013420445.1 Acinetobacter sp. YH01006
AGCCTGTTCTTATTCTATAAAGTATTGCTTCGACAAAATTTCTCAAATTAGATTTGAAATAGATATCAAAATTTCGGAAAATAGAAAGTAACTTAGACCAGTGTTGATCATTCAGCATTGTACGAGGCATAGCGAGAAGTAAATTTGGTTTGGCGATTAAATTTTACTGTCTCGCTATTTTTTTGAACAGAAAATGTCAACAGACCCTAATAAAAAACAATAAATTAAATAGTTGCTTAGTTTTCATAATGTATATATAGTGTATATACATTTTATTGTTTTAGTGCCTTTGGGAATAAATATCTTATGACTGATCAACCCAAAAAAATAAAGGCCAACAAAAAAGATGGGCAACTCTTAATTCGCATTAACAGCACTCAACGTGATGAGTTCATTCAATTGTGTGAAGCTATGGACACCAGTGCCGCTAGAGAATTAAGAAAATTTATCAGTAGTTTTATGAAAAAAAATCAGTCAGCGGATATTCATACCAAGGAGTGACATCATGTCGAAGCAAGTTAAAATCTTGAAACAGAAGATCAAAGCACGTCTTGAAAAGATTTCAAAACACAAAAACAAGTTAAATAAGCTCAAAAAGCAGCTTAAAAAACAGAAGTAATAGTGAGAATTAGTCTCACTAGAAAGTAAAAAAAAAGCTGAATTTCCTATTAGGAAATTCAGCTTTTTTCATTATTTACTGTCGGGACTATACCAGCTCAGAAATAATATCTGCCAATACTTCGTCTGCTTGCGAAGTACTTTTCACAGAAGAAATTTCCTTTTTAATTTTAGTGAGAGATTTCCCCCGTTTCTTTAAAAGAAAAAACGGTTTTATTTCCTGTGAGGATTAGAGGGGTAAGATTAGAGACTTCGCCTATTTTTAAGAATAGCTCTGCCACTCTGACTTGATGAGCATAAATAGATCGTAACTTTTGGGTAATTTCTAAAGCAGTCCGTTTATTCATAAATATATCCATTAATTTTATTAGATTTTTTGAACATTTTAATTCTTATAAACCCAATCTTAACAGAACCAGTATCGATGAGTAAATGCCTATACAGCATCTTCAATAAATTGGCTGGGCTACAGCAGAATGAAGTCGTTGATAATAAAAGATTAGGTTCAGTTCTGGCGCATATCCAGCAACAGCATGAAGAGTTGGAGAAACAGAATAAACGCTCCCGGGCCAAGAAAAGTATGCCAAGCCGTAAAGCTCAGAAAGCCGATATTGAACAAAGAAAGTTAAATCCTGTGCTTGACTCTTGTAGTTAAAAACAGGACATTTTAAATGGTTTATCGCATAGACATTTTAATTGGTGAATAACAGTAATCATAACTTTTGCCCCATTTGTGATGGATTAATCTATCTCGATTCTACTGAATCGGATCATCGGATTGCCAAAGCCGTAGGTGGGCAAGGTGTTCTAGAGAATGGTCTGCTGGTTCATCCCATCTGTAATAGAATGAAATCAGATCTGAGTCTGGAAGAGATTAGAGCGGATTTGTTTGGTGAATTACTGTATTAATCAACAGAGCGATGAGCTCATTTTTGCAGATGTATCAATGATTAATCACATGATTTAACTTTTGATACATTCAGCCAATGTGGTTATTTTTAATTCAGTCCAGAATCACAACCAGAAACTAGCAGTAGTTTCTGAATGACCGTCAAGGTCCTTAGTTTTGCCCATAGATTCCCTCTGTGGGCTTTTTTTTGATCAAAAATTGTATAGATGCTCTAAAATAAACCTTTTAGCATTTCATAAGCAATTAGGATTAAGGCTGAGACCATCAGCACAACAAAAATGAGTTCCACTCTAGTTAACATATTAATTCCTTTTACTTTTCACTTAATTTATATAGCAGTTAAGTCGCAGCAGCAATGACATAACATGACATAGAAAATAATCAAAAAGACAGAATTTGGATTATCTCATCGATGAAAACCTATCAAATTTCGTCTAAAGAGTAGACCTGGTATCTTGGAGCTTGTCGTGATTAGCGTCTCTAAACTGCTATAACAGCAGTTTAGAATTTTAAATATTTCACATGAACTGGAAACCTTCTTTGTAATTAAATATATTTTCACTTGGTATCTAAATTTTGATAGAATTAATTAAAACTTTAGAGTTTAAGTGGAAACAGTGAGAAAAACTAATATTCGACGTGATAGCTACTTAAAATTTCTGAATACATGGCAAAACCGTGATGTCATTAAAGTGCTTTCGGGTGTACGTCGCTCTGGAAAATCCACCTTGCTGGCGATGTTTCAACAAGACCTAAAAGCACAGGGGGTACAAGCCGAAAACATCATTGTCATCAACTTTGAATTTATGGAATTTGAAGAACTCACCGATTACCGTAAACTACATGATTATGTATTGTCAAAAGTTGATGAAAGCAAGAAAAACTATGTTTTTTTAGATGAAATACAACATGTTACCAATTTTGAAAAAGTAGTCGACTCTTTATATGTTCGGGATTATATCGATTTATATATTACAGGTTCAAATGCATTCTTTCTGAGTGGAGAACTTGCGACTTTACTCACAGGACGCTATATCGAGCAACATGTTTTACCCTTGTCATTCCAAGAGTTTAAACAGTGGCATATTGAAAATAATCCGATCATCCAACAATTATCCAATCGTGATTTGTATGCCATGTACACGCGAAGTAGTTTCCCCTATACGCTTGCCATGACCAGCCAGCAGGAAACCTATGATTACTTGCAAGCAGTCTATGCCAGTGTAATGTTTAAAGATGTTATTCCCCGTTTAAATACTGCCGATATTAACTCTCTCGAGCGTGTCGCAAGATATTTGGCAAGCGTGACAGGCTCACCCATTTCCATCAATAAAATTAAAAATACCTTTGTTTCAAGCGGGGTTAAAATCTCATTTGAAACAGTGAAGCGCTATATTCGGGGCTTACAGGACAGTTTGCTATTTTATAGCGCCGCACAGTTTAAAGTACGTGGGCGTGAGTTATTACAATCCTCTGAAAAATACTATTTAGTTGATGTTGGATTGCGCCGCATTATGTTGCCTGATGCTAATGCTGATCAAGGTCATATCTTAGAAAATGTGATTTATCTTGAGCTTGTCAGACGAGGTTATACGGTCTATGTAGGGCGGATTGATGAATATGAAATTGATTTTGTTGCTGTCGATACTTTACAGAATTTAACTTATTATCAGGTGGCATTAGAAACCCTCAATGAGGAGACACTAAGCCGAGAGTTACGTCCATTACAGAAAATTTCTGATTCATATCCCAAGTATTTACTTACCTTAGACACGATCGGGACTGAAGCCAATTATAATGGTATTGTAAAAATGAACGCTCTTGATTGGTTGCTGTCTGAAAATAAGTAAAGTGGAGTCTACTTAGGTTAGTTAAAACACACTCTGTTTCGGCCATTATTTTTAGCTTGGTATAAACGTTGATCTGCGGTTTCTAAAGCACTCATTAACTGGGACTCTGCATCTATTTTGGCGGCCCCAAAACTTGCAGTCACTCGAATCTGATGAACAAAAAGGTGCCCTTCAATCTTTTTACGTAAGCGTTCCAGCAAAACAAAAGAAGATTCTTGATCTGCACTTTGCAATAATACAATAAATTCTTCTCCGCCAAATCTGCCGGCAATATCACCTTGCCGAATGTTGGATTTTAATAGATTTGCAATTTCCAATAGGATGTTGTCCCCGACCACATGCCCCCAGGTATCATTGATCTCCTTAAAACTATCAAGGTCACACATCACCAGATAGACTTCACCGTGCTGCAATTCATTAAACAAATCTTTGGTTTTTTCTAAAAAACCATTGCGGTTATACAGCTTGGTTAAAGAATCTCTCAACCTTTCTTCGTTAATGATATCAAACCGTTCTTTTACCGCTACCGCTGAAACTATAATTGCAAACCACAGGCTGAGGAACAGATTGACAGCAATCATGGTCATCCACCATGTTGTTGTTGCCAAGGCGACGTTTTGCACATTTTGAAAATATATAATGACAATTGAGGTTCTAAGCACCCCATAAGCAAATAAGAGAAAATAACTCGCACATAAAAGCATTTCTAAGGCGTAGGTTTTTTTAAATAAAACATAGATTTTTGGAAGTGCTAAAGCTTCCAAGCATAAAATCATAATATTAATGGTGACGATGCGGGGCCACAACTGTTCATCGACATGGGTAAAATATAACAGTGACCCCATACCCACTACAATCAAAGTGCTTGCTACAAATATATTTGATTTTGAATTGGCTTTTAACAGCATGCCATGGGCAACGGCCCAAGCACCACCTAAATAAAAAAGTGCCAGCCATGGCGCGGTCAGCCTCAGTTGAGCATTACTCATCAGTGTCTGTGCGGCTAATCCTATGGATGGAAAAATGCAAGCCAAGCCCATCCAGAATAAATATTTAGGCGCTTGAAAGCCTAGATGCGTAGCAATAAAAACAGCACCTATCAGACTTAAACAAATCGGATAAGCTAATAAAAAATATTGGATATCTGGTAGATGTACGTCTTGTATGACCATCCAAAGCTGTGTGATTTTTATTCTAAATTGTTTAGAAAGAATTAGCTAATCATTCTTATTTTTAACTTAAGCTACGAAATACTGTCCGCTAAAAAATCATTGCACCGACAATAAAACACAACACCCCAAAAGCGATCCAAAGCCAGACAGTTGATCTGGATGTCTCCATACTTAGGCGATGCAATCGTGGTGGTTGCTGAGATGTATTCTGTGGGGTATTCGGGCTATTTGTATAGGGGTGATGTTTGGAATAAGAGAGTCCTGTTCCTGGAATGCCCACGCTGGTTCGAGTGCCTTTTTTACCAATATTTAGAGAAGCACCGGGTTTGCCAATGCTCGCACTGCTGATGCCCTTATGCGTCAGATTAATTTTTAATCCGGGTAGCAGTTTAATACTCTTGTGAAATCTAAAGCCCATATTCCCCCCATTTGCAAAACCAGTTCGCTGTGTATTTTAGTTGATATAGCTAAATACTAAATAAATCACCACAGTGATCTTTAAATAATTTATCACTATCTGCAACTCTAAATTTATTTCGAACAGATTTCACTCTAGACCACATTTTTTCGATTGGATTTAAATCAGGACTATATTGGGGTAACCAAACTAAATAATGACCTACTTTTTTCAGGAGTTCTTGTAATTTTTGACCTTTATGAAAAGAAGCATTATCCATAATTAAAACACTTTTTTTCTTTAATTTTGGTAATAAATCGTGTTCAATCCACCCTTCAAACACTTAGGTCGTAATCGTGCATTCAAAAGGACAAAGATGGCGTACAGATCATGAAAGACTACATGGCCTCAGGATCTTTTGCCCGTAGCCGGGAACAGATGGAAGCCTCAGCTTCGATGGTTTTTGTGGGGAATATCAACCAAAGCGTTGAATCTCTGGGCAAAACCAGCCATCTGTTGGCACCTTTCCCTGAAGCCATGATCGATTCAGCATTCTTCGATCGTTTTCATGCTTATATCCCCGGCTGGGAAATTCCGAAGATGCGCCCGGAGTTTTTCACCAACCGTTATGGATTGATCGTTGATTATCTGGCTGAATTCTTCCGGGAAATGCGCAAGCGTAGCTTTGCAGATTCCATTGAGAAGTACTTCAAACTCGGTAACAACCTGAATCAGCGTGATGTGATCGCCGTTCGCAAGACGGTTTCCGGATTGATGAAGCTACTCTACCCACACGGTCAGTTTAATAAAGAAGATGTACGCCAGTGTCTGGAATATGCGTTGCAGGTGCGCCGTCGTATCAAAGAGCCGCTGAAGAAAATTGGTGGCATGGAATTCTATGATGTTCATTTCAGCTATATCGATAATGATACCTTAGAAGAACATTTTGTATCGGTAAAAGAGCAGGGTGGTGGTGGACTGATTCCCGAAGGTCCAGCCAAGCCAGGTTTCTTATATACCATCGGGCTCAGTAATAAAGGCATGCCGAGGTTATACCGCTTAGAACTTCAAGTCACCAAAGGTTCAGGAAAGCTGGCGACATCAGGCTTATGGAATTCAAGTAGTGCCAAGGAGCAGGACAAAATTGCATTTGACTACTTCAAGGCCAATGCATCCCGGATCTCGGGTGGCAGTAAGGTGCTGGAACATGACTTCCACTTACATGTGGTGGAATTACAGAATACCGGCCCGCTCAGCCATCTTGCTCTGCCAAGTTTAGTGGCTTTTGCTTCTGGCCTGTTAGGACGATCGGTACAAAGTCAGATGGTGGTACTGGGTGATATGAGCTTGGGTGGTTCTGTGACACCGGTGGAAAGTATTGCTGAGTGTCTTCAGGTGGCTTTTGATGCGGGTGCCAAGAAGGTTGCTTTGCCAATGAGTAGTGCGGCAGATATCCCAATGATTCCTGTGGAACTGTTTATCAACTTCCAGACCAACTTCTATGCGGATCCTGTGGATGCGGTATTTAAAGCTTTGGGTGTGGATTGAAGGTAGTCGTATTTTAAGATGATGAAATGGCTCTTTATAAATATTTAACAATATCAATAGATTGATGAATAAAATAACTGAGCCATTTTTTTAAATAGGGTGAAATTTTGCTGCCTGGAAAAGCGATGGTATTTGATAGAGATGAGAGCAAGTGAATAAAGTTGTTAAAAAACAAATCGCTTTTTTGATTGTCCTGGTTTGTGGTGTCGGCTTCTATAATTATAAGACGACACAACCACGGCAACAGCCTGATGAATCAATACAGCGAGCTCAACAAAGAGAAGCGGAGTTTATGCAAAGAAGGGCTGAATATATTGCGAAACATGGTGAACCCAGTGCTGTTGCGCAGAAAATGGATGAGGCATTTGCTCACAAGAATGGTACCCAGCTCATTGAACCACCCTCTACAATCCTTAAGGACTGAATAAATTGACGATTCAATTGCTCGATCAAGCAGGGCAGCCAGACATTGGCTCATTTTAGGCGCTTGGAGCGAGGAATCCATCAATCTGCTGTAATTCAAACCGTCCGCTTCGACACTCACAAAAGTGCGTATTCTAAAAGCGGAAATTTTTACTTTGGAGCAACCGGACATTTCTATTTGGGGCTGACACCCGAATTTTGTATATGAGGGTTTATGTTAAATAAACGATATTTATTATTTCTTCAAAAGTAAAAAACTACCTAACAGGCTAATGCTGATCAGTTAAGAATTTCAGAACTAAAATTATGTTCAATAACACATAAAATTAGATCAATTAAAATTCAAAAATAAGGAAATTTAGATTTATTTTTAATCTAAATTTCCTTAACTGACTGGCATTAACCTAACAGGCGGTTTTTTATCACATACTGCTAATTATCAGTATTTAAAGCTATAAAATTTGGCGGTTTATCTATGACTTGCATATGGGAAAAAATCATCATTCCCGAAATTAAAAACATCAATATTGTTATTACAGAACTATATAATCGCATTCATTATTTATCAATCTAACTCAACTCTACATATTACCTTATATTGTTACATTTACAATAAAAATATGATTTTACTGAATTTTTTAATTAATTTAATCTTATTTTATTAGTTTAATAAATATATATATAAGAAAACTTGATTTTTACTATTTTTAGTGTATAGTTAAGTTAACTAGAAAAAAGTCTTGTTCCGGTAAATCTTCTTTAAGTATCGCAGTTTTAGTCATAATCCTTCGTTTTTTCAGATTTTAAGTCGCTTCTTTATTATTTCAAAGTTATTAATCAGTCAATAAAATGACTAAAAAATTATTAAAAATTAGTAGGATATATTATGTCAAACTCAAATGTTGTTAAAGGTACTGTTAAGTGGTTTAACGAAACTAAAGGTTTTGGTTTCATTCAACAAGAATCAGGTCCAGACGTTTTTGCTCATTTCAGCGAAATCGCGAATTCAGGTTTCAAGACCTTATTTGAAGGCCAGCAAGTTGAATTCAGTGTAGCTCAAGGTCAAAAAGGACCGAATGCTGTAAATATTGTTGCTATCTAAGTAATAATAAGCAGTAATAAAAAGCACTCATTAGTGCTTTTTTTATACTTTAAAATGTTTTCAAAATTGAAAAAATTTCTAAAAAATAGGATATAAGTTGTTAAAAATAAATGATTTAATTGCAAAATCTAAAAATGGTACTGAAATTATTGTTTCATTAATTCCTCTACATAAAATGCAAAATACACGTCAAGGTTTAAAACAAATTGAAGTCGGTAAAAGAGTTCTACTGGAATCTGGAATCGAGGTTGATTTAAATTTGGATGGTCGTACATTTTACACTTCTCTAAATCAGCTATTTAAATTAAATGATAAAGTTGTGTATCAATAAAAATAATAAACATCAATGGTTTATGTGGACTTTCCACTGCAATTTTTTTTAAGGGGATATATATGTTTAAACAGACTCTCAGCATCAAAGACCAGTTTGGCGTTAAATACGCTATTCAAGCTACTGTGGATCATGATTTTGCCACCACCCAATCTCATTCGAATATAAAACATATCACCGTCGATGGTGAAGATATTCGACCTAGTTTTGAAATGCTTTTTCAAAGTACTTTAAGTGGAAAAATATTCAAAATCATCTAGAAATATAATTTCTATAAAATCCATAGTCTGGATCAAATATCAGAACCTGCTCGCTATTATGCGGGTTTTTTTATAGCTCATATTTATATTTGTAAGCCTCTGCTTATGCGAAACGAGAGTTCACAGCTCTCGTTTTTTTTGTTCTAAAACTGCTAAAATTCTTATACGCCATTGACGTACTTAAACCTATTTTATTTATTGAAAACAGTATTTTTACCAAGCAAATCAAAGAGCTTGTGAGTGATGAAAGGTATCGTCAGCTCCAGCAAGATCTCTTGGTATAGCCTGATCAGGGCGATTGAATCAAAAAATGGTGGTGGAATTCGTAAAGCACCTTGTGCTCAAGGCAATAATGGTAAAAGTGGCGGTATCCGGGTGATCTATAAAGCGTACAAAATAGCCTAAATTTTATCCACAGCAATTGGGGATAGTTTTCGCCCTGGAAGAGCTGATAACTTTGGGGAAATTCCAAAATTGAGCATTTTTTAATCTATTGGGACTTGCGCACTATTATTTATAGATTCTCTGTGGCAGCAGATGATTTTTATCGACGCAGATTCAAATCCCAAGTGCGACACATTTGTAGTTAGTTGAAAAAGTTAGGTGAACCGTACCGGGTTTGTCGGAGGCGAATTTCGAGTAATTTATGGGACAGTTTTGTCACTGCTTTTAAAATTATAAGCAATCGATTGGTAAGTTCTTTACTGTAGGTATTGAAGGTAATAATTGCAGAATCAGGCATCGGCTCAGGCGTGGATTTAGGAGAAGCTGTAATTTTTCGAAAAAGTTAGAAAACCACTTTAAGGCTTTCGATTTAACCTTCTTCCACATCAATAATGGCTGCATTTAATCCCAGCATACTTTTTGAAACACCACCACTTCAATTCAAACAAATTTTAAGAAAAAATCTAAAAAAATTCTCTTTAGAATCTATAGGAAAAACCTAATAAGAATCAAGAACATATACCAAATGATAAAATTTTAAATATTAATGGAATGACTTTAAATTCACTTTTATAACTAAGCAAAGCCACAATTAATCAGAAATTATGATAAGATCAGCTTTCTTAAAAAATGTATTTTTTATAAAGATGAATTGCTTAGGTAATTTTTACTGTCTTTAGCACATTTTATTATTTTTTCTTTTTTTTAATTCACATCCTATTTTGAACAGATTTTTAATCGCTCAATTTAGGATTGTATTTGCTTATCTTTATAATGCTTATATTTCAAATCCTAAATTGTGACACTCAAAATTGGAGAGGTAATTAAGAACTCAAAACTAATGGAGATAGCAATGGATCGAATTGCAATTATTGGTGCTGGCCCAAGTGGCATGGCCCAATTAAGAGCGTTTCAGTCAGCAAAGGCCAAAGGTCTACAAGTTCCTGAAATTGTATGTTTCGAAAAACAAAATGATTGGGGCGGGCTATGGAACTATACTTGGCGCACTGGTATAGATGAACATGGGGAACCTGTCCACGGCAGTATGTACCGCTATTTATGGTCAAATGGCCCCAAAGAAGCGCTAGAATTTGCCGATTATACTTTTGATGAACATTTCAAAAAACCAATCGCTTCATATCCACCACGTGCAGTACTGTGGGATTACATCAAAGGCCGTGCAGAAAAAGCACAGGTCAAAGATTTAGTTCGTTTCAATAGTGCCGTTCAGCATATTGCCTATGATGAAACAACGCAAAAATTCACGGTAGATGTCGAAGATTATGCACAACAACAGCATTATTCAGAACAATTTGATTATGTTGTCGTTGCATCTGGACACTTCTCTACCCCACGCGTTCCTGTTTATGAAGGCTTTGATCAATTCCATGGTCGCATTTTACACGCACACGACTTCCGTGATGCGCTGGAATTTAAAGGCAAGTCTGTGTTATTGGTTGGCAGCAGCTACTCTGCCGAAGACATTGGTTCGCAATGTTATAAATACGGTGCTAAGCAAATTTACAGTTGCTATCGTAGTAAAGCCATGGGCTTTAAATGGCCTAAAAACTGGTCTGAAAAGCCACAATTACTGCGTGTAGATGAAAATACTGCTTATTTTAGTGATGGAACATCTGCCAAAATTGATGCCATTATTTTATGCACAGGCTATTTGCACCACTTCCCATTTATTGAAGATAACCTACGCCTCAGAACACATAACTGCCTTTATCCGCAGGGTTTATATCAGGGTGTGGTGTGGGAAAAGAATCCTCGCTTGTTCTACTTGGGCATGCAAGATCAATGGTACACCTTCAATATGTTCGATGCGCAAGCATGGTTTGTCCGTGATGTGATTTTGGGCAAAATTGCTTTACCAAGCACGGCAGAAATGCAGAGCCATACGCAGACCTTACATCAAAAAGAGCAGCGCCTATTGAACGATGAACAATCTGCCCGCTTCCAAGGTGACTACATCAAACGCCTGATTGCGCAGACGGACTATCCATCATTCAATATTGATGCAGTGCATGATATTTTCATGCAATGGAAAAAGCATAAAAAAGAAAACATTATGGGCTTTAGAGATAAAGTCTATCGCTCAGTAATGACTGGAAAAATGGCTAAGCCACATCACACGCCATGGTTATATGCGCTAGATGATTCTTTAGAAAACTATTTGGAAGATGAAGCACAACGTGAAGCGATGTAAGGCTTAATCACAAAAAGCCACACAATACGCAGCAAAATAGCCAACAAGCCCCATAAGTTATGGTCATGGGGTTTGTTGTTTGGACTGCCACCACTCTCCGAGACAAATAAGGCCGTACAGCCTTTACGACGTAACAACCCTGATGAACATGAACCTCTCGAAGCAAAGAAAGAAATCCTTTGCCTTAAAGCACCGAACGTTTCAATTGCTTCGGTCGCTTTGCAACATGGATTGAATACAAATCTTGTATCCAAATGGATTCGCTTAATTGATGGTAAGCCAGGGAATGATCGCTCACCACTACCGAATAAACCTGCATTTATTGCCTTATCTTGCTCTGCACCATTAGATCCTACTCCTACTGACATGTTAACGGTTCAAATTACTTTACCCCACTCAAAAGCAGAAATTGGCTTGAAATGGCAAGTATCAGAAATATCTGCTTTAGCAGAATTACTCAAGGCACTTGCAACATGATCCATATCGATGAAATCTGGCTCTCTACCCAGCCGATGGACATGCGTGCGGGTATGGATACTGCCATGGCTCAGGTGCTGAGAGCCTTTGGCTCGATCAAACTGCATTGCGCCTACCTGTTCTGTAATAAGCGTGGCCATCGCATGAAAGTGCTGGTGCATGATGGATTGGGCATCTGGCTGTGTGCCCGGCGGCTGGAACAGGGTAAATTTCACTGGGCTCAGATTCACCAGGGTGAAACCGTAGCCCTCAGCCCAGAGCAGTTGCAGGCACTGATCCAGGGTTTACCCTGGCAGAGAATTGGACGACAGCAGGTGGTGACGATGCTCTAAACCAGGCTCGTACATTCTGCTATTCTCCAAACGTTCTATTTCATTCTCTTCATGACCTCAGGCATACTGCGGTCATGAAAACGCTGCCTGATTTAAACCAACTGACCCATGAGCAACTGCTGGAATTTACCCGGCAATTGGCGATGCAGCATCAGTCTTTGGCACAATCAAATCAGCAATTAGATGCCAAAGTTCAACATCTGGAAGTCACCAATCAACAATTAGATGGCAAAGTTCAACATCTGGAAGCATGCAACCAACATCTCTCTATTCTCACTCAAAAATACGAGCATGAACTGGCTCTGTTTAAAAAGCATAAATTCGGCAGGGCTTTGTTGCACAAAGATTTGAAATGCAAAGCGCCCCTAATTGAGCCAAATTTAAGGCGTAACTTGGGTAAGTGGTCGACCTAATTCCGTAAATCTGTTGAGGACTGCTACACGTGCATGAATTT
>NZ_VOYB01000033.1:0-12167 GCF_013420445.1 Acinetobacter sp. YH01006
CAAATATCTGCACATTCTAGACAACGTTGAATACATTCACGCATCATCTCTAAATCTTTTTCTTTTAAACAAGAAGTTGCACATTCAGTACAAATAAGTGAACAGTTTGTACATGCAGAAATACACTCTGAAAATTCCGTATTAATCATTTTTTACTCTCAATTTATATAATCAAAGAAATAATTAAAACATAATTTTTTTCTACTAATTATTTTAAATTATTAGTAAATGTAATACATAATGTTAATTTATATGAATAATGTTAATTTTAACTAAATCTTATTTATATTCCAAATTATTAAAAAACAGTTTTTAATTAGGATAGATGATCAAGTATCAAAAGCAGCTATTCTTAAAATAACTACAATAATTTTATCACTTTAAAAATAGATTTTCCCTCTATTTAACATAATGGAGGTTATACGAAATTAATAGCTTCTAAACTGATTTCCTAACGTATTCGTCTTTTGTCTTATATCTTTATTTTTACCAATAGGTAAAATATATTCATAACTTACATCGAAAAGTAGGTAATTAAGAAAAAAATTACAGCGTTTTATAAGCCTTATAGTAACGGGAGAGACTATAGGGCTTTTTATTTATCTTAATATTCATATATCTATGATGAAGCCATGATGCTCGGCGATATAAAAAACCGGCTTGAGAATAGATCGGTCTTTTATGATATTTGCTAAAATGCTCTTTTAAAATATAAAAAACTAAGCGTGTGTAGCACTGGGTCTAGGTGTTCTTTGGGCTTAGTTATTAGCGTTATTTAAATAAGTATAAGTCAATTTTTACCTAATGGATTTGCTTTCCAACTAGTTCCAATTTCTTTAATGCTTGCCCTTTTTTATGATCATTATTAATCTTTACAACTAGAGCTAAAATAAAAACCATCACTATAAAAACAAGGAAAATCAAATGCTTTTTCATCATTAATCCCTTCTTTTGATCTTTAAGAATGCCTTGTTCCTTTGTAAATAGATATGACATAAGGGAAGCACTGATACAAGCCTTTTTAAATGACTTTAGCAACTCGATAAACAGTTGCAACTCCACAATTCACTGCTTTGGCAATTTCTTCCTTAGTCATATTGCCTGCTGCTAGTAATTCTTTTATTCGTTTGTGCTTAGCCTCATTGGCTTTCTTACCTGTTGGCTTGTAACCCGAACGTGCCAGGCCCTGCTTAATACGTTCTATACGTTTCTCATTGTCCAGGCGGGCCATTGTTGCCAGGAGATCAATCAACATATTGTTGATGAGTTCCAGGATTGAATGAGTAATGCTGTCACTGGTTTGAATCATTTGGTAGGTAGTAGGAAGATCTGCCACAATTAATCGAAGTCCTTTCTCCTGAATCCTGCGCTTCAGCTCTTGAAAATCCTGTTGGGTTAGGCGTGATAATCGGTCAATACTTTCAACCAACAAGGTGTCACCTTGATTTGCTTCTGACAGCAGCTTATTCAATTCAGGTCGGTCTAACTTCGTACCACTATAGTTTTCCACGTACACAATGGTTTCACCCAAATTCAAGTTTTGGTTTAGATCCTGAAGAATCTGCAAAGCCCTTTTTGCATCTTGATCTTTAGTTGAAGCTCGTAGATAAATACGTGTATTCATTTCTATCATTTAATCTTAATTCTATTAGATTAATGATAACAACATCATTTAATTATTGCATTAAGTCTAATGATAGATATTGTATGCGATTTGGCTCGCTATCATTCAGCTATAGTCTTTTGATAAAAAAAGCATGACTAAAAGCCATGCCTTGGGAATTCGTATAACGTGTATTATGTTAATTTTAACTATTCTTAACTCTTACTCTTTCTTCCCACAGTTCTTTAGGAATATAGGGATAATCTTTATCTAACTCCTCCTCAGAAAGATCGCTAATTCCTTTCATATATAAATTGACCCAACTATCTTCTCTTGGAATATATCCAAATTCAGCATTAAATCGACCTTGATCTGTCAATTTAAATCTAAAATGCGTCCACTTTTCTTTAAAGATATCTAATGAGTTCAAATTTAGAATATGATCCATTAGTTGATCCTCAATTAAGTAAGGTCTTTCCCCCATTTCAAAGCTATCAATTGTATTTTTAACGGTTAACCACTCTGTCCCTCCTGCGGAATAATCAGAGTAAATACAGCCTATAAAATGAATTTCAACTGCTTCTTTAGGCATTACCGACCATAAAAGTTCGCCAATTTTTTGATAAATTTCCTGGTCGTTCATTTTCGTTATATCTCAATATTGTGGGATGAGTCTTATAGTAAGCAATTAAATCTTTCAGATCATTTAACATAATGGCTGTTATACGCAATAAAAAAACCTGGGCACCAACCCAGGTCTAAAATTTAAAAAACAGATAAATATCAGTGCAATAAACTCATTTTTCTAATTTCGCATAACGTGTATTATGTTAATTTTAGATAAATTAATAAATTTCATATTTTAATTATATTTCGATTTTCGATTAAATCTTAACCCCATAATTCTTCTTTACCTGTTTTATCTAACAAAAATTGATTACTGTTCATCTCAATAAATTGAGAGTAGTAAAAAATGAATCAGGAACTTATCGATTTTTGTGAACTGTATAACTTACCTTTAGAACATTTAGGAGCAACATTAAAAGATCCAAAAGTCATTCCAATGATCAGAGGAAAAGCTTTCGAGTTTTCTGTCAAAGATAAGTTATCCCAAGTCCTTAATCAGGATACATGGCATGTATCTAAACCATTCGTAAATCCACAATTAGGAAGCCATGACCAAGATGTACTCATTAAGCATCTGCCGACAAATACCGAAATCACTATCGAATGTAAATTGTCAGCGAAAGGACAATATAAATTTCAGACAAATGAAAGTATTTTTAAAATTAAGTGTATGCGCAGTCGAACTTTAGGCCCAGAGTTAGTACGTCGTTTAGCTCCACTAAGAGGAATGTCGGAAGAAAGTTTAAGTGTACATAATGACCAATATTTACTTGGTGATTTTGATTTAGTAATCACTTCACTTGCTAATGCTTTCTATAGCACTAATGAGGATGGAATTTTTATTTGGGACCCATCAGCCTTAGGGCAAAGTTTCCTAGAACGAAAATATGGTTCTGGACTAACTGAAAAAGAATATCAAGATGCTGCTTTCAATGATATGTATGTCGCTAGGGCTAGTGATTTAATTATTTCAGAAATAAATGATGTTCTGTGTACAAGAAAGAAATGTTCAAATAATCAAAACTGTGGATTTATCCCTAACTATCCATTGTTAAAATTTAACCATGATAATTTAACGAACCCATCTAATAGATGGGTCCATATATCAAATATTGAAAACTTACTTTCAAGCTTCCTCGAAAGTTAATTCTAAGTTTTCACTACCCACTGGCTCCTGTACTTGATAATTCGTTATAAATACTTCTTTCCCTTTATAACGAGATGCCTTTTCAGGAGCTTGACTCTTATTCTTTGTCTGATCGTCAGTTCTACTGATTGTGTAGTTCCATTCCTTGTCTAACATGGCATTAGCCCAAGAATATAACTCTCTAATTTCAGGGCTATTATCATAAGTAATTAAGAAAGATAAACGCTCTTTATTTCTTAATAAACATTGCTCTAAGCGATAATGATCTTCTTTCTTGAAGGAGAAAGTATAAAATTTATCTTGGTCAGCATTAAAATATGGTGGATCTACAAATAAAAATGCTCCATCAGGGGCATTATCTATAACATCTTCAAAATCCAAGTTCGTAAATTCAACCCCTTGTAATTTAGCCGATGTTTTTAATAGGCTACGTCCCCAATTCTCTGGACGCATACTGTATTTATCGCCATAACCCCAATAACAATTTTTTGGATTCATAATCCCCGAATATGATGTCCGATTCAGGTAATACCAACGTACAGCTCTTTCTAAATCATTAGTTGGTTTGAACTCATTTTTGTACCAAGTATGTCTTTCTTTTAAAGCCTGTTCTCCATCTAAAGCGGCAACCAGCTCATCAACTCTATCTCTGATTATCAAATATGTATTGATAAGATCAGGATCTGCATCATTCAAAATATTTGATTCAACTTTATCTTTTGCAAAGAAAATTGAGCCACCACCTACAAATGGTTCTATGTAGCAGGTATGATCAGGAACATGCTCTAGGATCAATTTTCTCGCATAGAATTTTCCACCTGCATAGCGAAATGGAGAGTTGATTGCTTGGCTCATTTAAACCTACTAAAAAAATTAAGATTGCTGACACGATCAAAGTACCAATGTTTGACATTTTTGTCAAACATTATTGTATGGTTGGAGCCGACTAATGAAACCCCACGTAATGTCTATATCAGACTTTGCTAAATATAAAGGTACATCGAGACAAACTGTTTATAACAATTTGTCAGATTTAACTACTGATGACTCATATGGTACACAACGAATTGTACTCGATGAACGAGCTGAAAACTGGCAACCCAAAGAGCAATATAAGCCTAAAAATCGTCATTCAGCAGAATAAGTGAACAGGTGAAATACATTTTTACTTTATTGATTGTGAAATTCATCAATAAAGCATATAAAGAACACATTGTTGCGGGATGGAGCAGTCTGGTAGCTCGTCGGGCTCATAACCCGAAGGTCGTTGGTTCAAATCCAGCTCCCGCTACCAATCCAGATACTAAAGCCAATCTTATAAAAGATTGGCTTTTTTTATTTAACATAAAATCTCTTATGCGAAACATCTTAGCTTGATACTTTCAGAGTAGGCTTTAGCCTGCACTGAAAGTCGAGCCACTTTGCACATGATACTGTTGGAAAAGTTTCCTACAGAAACCACGCAAAGTACTTACCAAGATAAATTTTTCTGAACTGTGGCACCTAGAGCCACTAATTCTTCGGCAGAAGACTTAGAAAGAGTTGCTCGTAACTTCTCATACTGCATCTGCCACTCACCCGTCGTCAGCTTTGCCAAAGTTATTTTTTTGTACTCTTCTGGAGTTACACCTAAGACAAAACTCCCTGAGCAATGAATCTCTGCTCCGAAATCCTCTTTATACATTTGAATTTCTAACATATTCTTAATTTTCCTCTGTGTGTACTACTAAATATGGCTCGATCTCGGCCATCTTGATGATAAAAGACAGGGCTGTCATGGCTTGGTCATCCAAAGAGTCGATGAATGTCCGTACCATCTCCATGTCCGCTTTTTTTAGGTCGACAAAAGAGCTTTTAAAAAGCTCTATGTCCATAGAAGCGATAGAAAGCGCAAGATCAAAAGCATGGTCAAGGTCTTTAAAAGCCACGCCCCTCAAAGCTTCGCTAAAATAATTACTAAAAGCATGTACCTCGAAAAACGGTATTTCCTCAAAAGTTCTTTGCATATTCCCCCCATCCCTCATAAGTCACAAAGTGGAATCTTTTTCTAAAAGAATCATGTATAGGGCGAATTTTTCCATCCACAGACATCGTCTCGATCTTCAGAAAAAGACGCTCAAGTCTTGGACAAATCCTTTTAGGACAGATATATACGACTTCTTGGACAGTCCCATCAACAAGCATCTGACAATACTGACTAAAAATTCCCTCATATCGCTTAGGTGTCTTGACTGTCCTTTCGATCTCAAGAGCCACTTTTCGACCTCTTGGGGATACTCCGAAAGCATCTGGTACTTGAAGCCAAGTAGAACGCTCTGTAACTGCTTTTCTTCTAAGCTCACGCCCTCCTAGCCACTCGATCCATCCCAAATGAATCGCCTTGATCCTTGCACGCTGTACGTCAAGGTCATGCCGTAAAGTGATCTCAGAGACTCGATTGAGATCAAAGTGCGTGTATTCACCATCATCTGTGGCCTCAAAAGCTCCAGTAGGAGTCAAGCCCCAAAGAGCAGGACTTCTATGGTCATCCTCATGGAATCTGTTCACCTCAAGTAAAAGCCCTCGGTTTTTCAGACGCTGAAGTGATCTAGAAATGCTTGTTCGAGTTACACCTAAACGCTCCCCTAAAAGCTTCCTAGTACTAAAGCCTTCACATCTCAAAAACTCCAAGATGATCATCTCTTTCTCATCCTTACGAGTGATCTGACTCATATCAATATCACCCCTCTAAAATCAGATCTTTTGTATCGAAATCTGTAATTTCATCTTCTCCAAAGTCTTGCACTGTGATGGCTTCATAGCTTTTTGTGACTTGGATCGGGGCAATTGAAATCTTTTTAGGAAGTCCTTCACCAAAGACAATAGCGACACCTTTAGGCAAATATAAAATTTCATTTTCGTCATAAAGATAGCTCTGCTCCTGAGAAATTCTTCTTTCTTTAACCTTTTGAGCTAAACCAAGTGTCTTATCAATCTGACGACTTTCAATATCAACCAAAATTTTCCCCGACTTCCGTGCAAAAAATTCAGCGGTTTCAGGGCTTTGGACTCTATAAACGATTTTCAATAGAGAGTTTTCAAAAACTGCATCAATCACGGTCTCAGGCTTTAGATCACTTGGGCAGTCCCTAAGATCACCCAGACTTTGGTGAGCCATGAGAACGTGAAGCCCTTTGTCACGTGCTGCACCCAAAGCTTCTAGAGCTGTCTTTGAAATGTGGTATTTAAATTCATCCAATAGAACAAAAATCCTTTTGGGGTGGCTTTTGATACGATCTCGACTCTCTGCAATCTGTATCAATCGAACTAATAGCATTTTTTGAATGCGTATGATTCGAGCGTTACGCATAGACCCAACGACATAAACAACACCGCCACTCTTCACAACTTGCTCCAGAGAAAGTCCGTCTGTAGCATTAATGGATGGAGTACGAGCTAATTCTCTAAATTTCGCCCGAAATCCTGCTGCTTTTTCCATAAGTTTATTGTGGACTTTAAAGATTTTTTGAGGTGTATCACCTTCCTTATAAAGTTCAGAAATTATTTCAGCCATCTCTCGATCTGCGAGTTTGTAGAAATCCGAATCTCCGCCTTTTTCACCAAGCTCAAAGCCTGCTATCAAAAGTTCCTCTAGCTGATCTTGGTCACAGCCTTTAAAGATCGAAAGCTGTGCTTTTCTTTTTCTTAGGTCTAGGTAGTAGTATGGCAAACCTGCATCATCTGCGCTTTTTTTTGCTTGCGCTGGTCCATACTCATCATCTTTTGGGTCAAAGATAAAGCAAGGCTGACCAGCTAAAGCACACTGAGCAAGGACATTTCCACAAAAAACGCCTTTCCCTGACCCTGTAGTCCCTGTCACTTGGCAGTGGGGGAAGCCGTTACTGTCCCAGTACACAGGACTGCTGTATCCATCGATACCTAGGAAAAATTTCCCCGACACATAGAAATCTCTGGGATTAAAAGATGGTCTTTCTTGCTGTTTTTCCGCATCTTTTGCGACTTCTCGAACATCTGTAAGGTGATCCCTTTCCGTACCTGCTTTTTTAGTAAAGGAAGACAGAAATTTTTCTGTAAAAGGCACATAAAGACGCTCAAGCAAAGCGATTACAAGCATCCCAAGCACCAAAAAACCGCCATGTGCTAGGGCATCAGACCATCCTGTTTTACCAAAGAAAAAAGCTACGCCCCAAGCGATAAAAAAAAGGCCATTTGTCCCGAAAAAAAGAAGTTTCAGAAAGCTCGGAAGTTCTTCGCCCTCTTTTTTGAAAGTCATCCACCCGTAAAAGATCATCCCTAAGATCAGCGCTAGGGCAAAGCGGAAAGGATGTGAGAAAAAGACTTCTAGAGCCTGAGATATCTCAGGGATGAAAAGCAAGATAAGGACAAAAACAGCAAGTAAGAGCCATTTCATATAGGTCTCATATATTTGGCACAGTGTATGGACACAGTCTATGATCAAAAAAAAATCATTTCAATAAAAATATCGTTATTTTTCAATGAATTAAAACATTGACCGAAAATAATATGAGTTTTTAAGCGGATGTAAATGCCATTTTTTAGGTGAAGCCAGTTGATGCCGTGACCGACCGCCCCAAGCGGTCGCAAGCTCCGAAGGAGTGCGAGCGAAAGCGAAGCAGCCTCGAAGCCCCAGCGAGAGAGGCCGTGGGGGAGCCGCAAGGAGTAAGCGTCGAGCAAGCGAAGCGAGCCGAGATCTTACTCCGCAGTGGGGGCAACGCCACCCCCGTCGAAGCGAAGCGCACGACCACCCTCTTTCGGTGAAGCAAGTCGGGGAGTTCTTTGCGTAGCGAAGAAGCTCCCCACTTGTCAGAAAGGGGGTGGTCGTGCGCCGCAGGCGCGCAGACGGGGGCTTCGGTGTAGGTAAGATCGCCCTAGCGATCTAGCCAACCCGTCCCGAACCCTTTCGGGCTGAAAGCAAGCGATAGCGCAGGTTTCAGAGGGTAGCGTAGCGGTGGCGTTACCGTCTAAGTCACAACATCAAGTCAATCAAGTGTGTCTGACTACTGTGTCTATCTACTGTGTCACCATTGTTTCAGTCTTTGGACACAGTATATTTTTCAAATAAAATTATTTAAGCGAGTGTCTACGAGCTGACACAAGGAAAATTTGCACCTCGACCCTCTGAAAAACTGTTTTTAAAATATTTTGCTTATAGAAAATTTTTATTTTTTTCACTGGCCTTTGTGTCTAGACGAGCGAAGCGAGCATAAAGCTTCTGAGCGTAGCGAAGTCATAGTCGCTTTTGCTTTTGCAGCATTTGTTCTAGCACTATCTTTGCTAAAACTGCCCCAAGCAAGTCGGCTTGTCCGACTTGCAATAGAGTACGAGCGAAGCAAGTACATAGGGCAGTTTTCATGCCCTGCTTTTGATAGTGATTGGGCTTTTAATTATTTTTAATGCTTTTAAATGCTTTTAGACAGGCTGAAACGCAAGCCTAGTAAGCTATACAGAGGACATTCGACTAGAAAAAGTTACCACTTCGACTAGAAAAAGTTACCACTTCGACTAGAAAAAGTTACCACTTCGACTAGAAAAAGTTACCACTTCGATAGATTAACAATCTATCTATCTTAAAGTAGGTTGACAACCTGACTACTTGATTATATCTTAGACGCTATCAAGACAACAAAGCCCTAGTAATGAAAAAAGAAATTTTAAAAGGTAAAAATATGGGTAGTCTTGTAGTAAAAGATAACGCGCTTATTAACG
This sequence comes from Acinetobacter sp. YH01006, assembly GCF_013420445.1. Classification (NCBI taxonomy): domain Bacteria; kingdom Pseudomonadati; phylum Pseudomonadota; class Gammaproteobacteria; order Moraxellales; family Moraxellaceae; genus Acinetobacter; species Acinetobacter sp. YH01006. Next base: position 9,105 of record NZ_VOYB01000033.1, read on the forward strand.
CCAGCTTTAAGCTGGATGTTGTCGAGCAACGACTTATCATCTTAGCCATCACAGAAGCTAGAGAAACTGGCACAGGCATCACTTCTGACAGCCATCTCACTGTCCACGCTTCAAAATACATCGAGACTTTTGGTGGAGAAAGGCAGGCTGCATATAAAGCACTAAAGTCTGCGTCCGAGACGCTTTTTTTCCGTTATTTTTCCTTTGTTTCTTTGCATGAGAAGGGTGTAAAGCATCATCGTAGTCGATGGGTGAGTGATATCGCCTATCAAGACGGCACAGCGAGCGTAGATATCCGCTTTTCTCCTATCATCGCCCCGTTGATCACACGCCTAGAAAAGCACTTTACGAGCTACGACATCGAGCAGATAAGTCACCTGACAAGTAAGTATGCAATACGGTTATACGAGCTTTTGATCGCATGGAAAAGCATCGGAAAGGTAAGCTTTGACTTGGAAGACTTTCGAGACAAGATCGGCTTAGACGCAACTGAATACCGTACGATGAGCAATTTTAAAAAATTTGTCCTTGATGTCGCTGTGTCACAGATCAACAAGCACACGGATATCACAGTATCCTACGAGCAGAAAAAAAAGGGGGTTCGTGTATCAGGCTTTAATTTCCGCATGAAGATCAAGCCTACACAGCCGAAAATCAAAGCCCGTGACCCTAACACCCTAGACATCTTTGTGAAGCTCTCAGACGCTCAAAGAAGCATGTATGGTCTAAAGCTTGCATATGATACCCGTATCGGAAGCGAGTACTCCCACCTCATCGGTGCAGGGAGCTTTGAAGATTTTGGGAAAGTGCTTTCTGATATGCTTTTAGAAGAAAAATTTTTCAAGAAAGTTTATCCGATACTCTTAGAGAATGGCTTTCAACCACCAAAAAAAACAGCCCTTTAAGGGCTGTTTTTTATCGGCCAAGCTCTCGATTGAACTGGATGCATGTAGCAAAAGCATGATCAAAAATTTCTCGTGTGATCTTCTCTTTTTCTTCAGGAGTTGCTTTTATCGGTGCTTTAAAAGCCACATCGATGACTCCTTCTCTATATACCCAAGTGTAATCAGTACCATACTTTTTCTTCGCATCAGCATAAAAAACTTCTTTTGAAACGCCCGCCTGTCGTGCTCGACTAGCGTGAACAGCAGTTTCACCTGCAGGAGTACACTCTCGCATAAGGGCTTCATCCGTCATCGCACCATGTGCAGAAAAAGTCAAAAAGCACAAACTTGATAAAATTATCTTTTTCATCCTACACCCTCTTATAAGTTGTTATATTTTATATAAAAATTTAAAAATTAGCTATCAAAAACTGCACCTAACACACGTCCTAAAAGTCCCTTTTTATTTTTTTTTGGCTCCATGTCCATTTGCTTTTCACTTGAAGCCACGGAATTTTCTGTGATCTTTGACTCACTAAGAACTTCTGGCGGGTCTTGGGTAGTATCCTCTTGCTTGATACTTACATCCGCTGGCTTTGGTGCTGAAAGCAAAGTCTGCAAAAGGTGAATACTTCGATCTTTAGTGGTAATTTGCTCTTTCAAAAAAAGTTCATTTTCTTCAAGCTTTTTTACCTGCTTTTCAAGCATTTCTACCTGTAACCGCAAGGTGTAACTCTCTGTCTCTTTTTCTGTAACCTGTTGCTGTATATGCGTTACAGGCACTCCCCTGTCAGAAGGCTCACCAAGTACACGTAAGGCTTCTGCAAAGTCTATCAAGCCATCCGCAGACTTAGATATTTCTCCTTTTTTTATGCGCTTATAAATACTTTGCCGATTGATTCCGTAAAGTGTCGCAAGCTCACCCACCCTCATTTTTTTCATGCGTTACATACCCTGTAACTTACTGTAACCCGTTAACAACAAGGTTACTGTAACCCTGTAAATTGGGTCAATGTTTTATTATTTATGCATAGCACTAAAAAACCGTAATTGAGCCGATTTTTTCTGCCGAATGGGTAGAAGCATTGTTTACGCTGGCTAATGAAAAAAATCGAAATATGGTGAATAAATCGGCATATTGCGTGAATGATCCACTAAAAAGCCCAGTTTGAACAAACTGGGCTTTTTAGTGGATCGCAATGTCTTGATTTAATTCAATTTACAGAGCGCATTTCGTATAACGTGTATTATGTTAATTTTAGGAACGCTACAAGATAGATTAGACTCGATTTTTTCTCTTTTTGAGATATAAATAACAAATCAACAGAAAACTAAGCCAAAATAAGTAGTCCAAGATAAAGTAGTGAAGAAGGAACTCATCTAAATCCCAAAAAATAAATAACACGCTTATATTGTTACCAGGTGAAGTGAAATCTCCATCAATTAAGAATACAAAGGGAAAACCTCCTGCAAGTCTATCTACTTCTTCCACCCTATCGACAACTATACGATTAACAGGGATATATCTCTGATAAAATAAAGATAATGATGTCAAAAGAAATGATAATATATTGATATACAATGTTTTTTTCAAGAATACACTTTTTATATTTTAAGTTAAAGATACTATTACTATACCGATTTTTATAAAATTCATCCCACTATTTAACATAATGGCTGTTATGCGAAGTCGAATTGTAATGCAATTTGCATTACAATATTCCTAGTACATTAAATACTTGGGAAATATGATGGCTACTGTTAACTTCAGGATCGATGAAGCCCTTAAAGAAAAATCTTATTCAATCCTTAAAGAGCAAGGTATTGCACCTACGGATTTCTTCACTAGTATTCTTGAGTATGTTGCTACGACTGGGAAACTGCCTGTCAAAAAAGCTTTGCTTTCAGAAGAAGATGAAGAATTATTAGCTCTTGTTCGTAAGCGCATTAATGATCCTAAAGAGATGTTTGAGGAAGTCACATTAGATGACTTATAAGCTTTTACGTCACAAGGACTTTACAGCAGAATGGGAAAAACTCCCTGTTGCTATAGAGATCAATTTAAAAAGAAACTAGCCAAAGTCATAGAGCAGCCACATATTCCAAAGAATATGCTTAGAGGCGATCTTGCAGGTTGCTATAAAATCAAATTATTAAAAGCTGGTGTCCGACTTGTCTA
>NZ_VOYB01000034.1:0-11806 GCF_013420445.1 Acinetobacter sp. YH01006
GTATCCAAATGGATTCGCTTAATTGATGCTAAGCCAGGGAATGATCGCTCACCACTACCGAATAAACCTGCATTTATTGCCTTATCTTGCTCTGCACCATTAGATCCTACTCCTACTGACATGTTAAAGGTTCAAATTACTTTACCCCACTCAAAAGCAGAAATTGGCTTGAAATGGCAAGTATCAGAAATATCTGCTTTAGCAGAATTACTCAAGGCACTTGCAACATGATCCGCATTGATGAAATCTGGCTTTCTACCCAACCTCTGGATATGCGAGCAGGGATGGATACTGTCATGGCTCAGGTGGTGAGAGCCTTTGGCTACATCAAACCGCATTGTGCTTACCTGTTCTGTAATAAACGTGGCCATCGCATGAAAGTACTGGTACATGATGGATTGGGCATCTGGCTGTGTGCCCGGCGGTTGGAACAGGGCAAATTTCACTGGGCTCAAGTTCACCAAGGTGAAACCGTGGCCCTCAGCCCGGAACAGTTACAGGCACTGATCCAGGGTTTGCCCTGGCAGCGCATTGGACGACAGCAGGTGGTGACGATGCTTTAAACCAGGCTGTTCCATTCTGCTATTCTCCAAACGTTCTATTTCATTCTTCTCATGACCTCAGGCATACTGCGGTCATGAATACGCTGCCTGACTTAAGCCAACTGACCCATGAACAACTGCTGGAATTTACCAGACAGTTGGCGCTGCAGCATCAGTCTCTAGCACAATCAAACCAGCAATTAGATGCCAAAGTTCAGCATCTTTCCATTCTCAATCAAAAATACGAGCATGAACTGGCGCTGTTTAAACAGCACAAATTCGGCAGTAAAAACGAACATCTCACTGCAAAACAAATCCACCTATGGGATGAAGCGGTTGAAGAAGATATTGCTGCTGTTGATCTGGAATTAGAACGATTAAATGCAGATAAAACCGATGCAGCGACACAGAAAGCCAAAACCAATAAACCTAAACGTCGACTGCTACCCGATCATCTACACACCATCCGTATTGAGCATGAACCTGCATCAACCCAATGCAGTTGTGGCTGCCAGTTACGTCGTATCGGCGAAGATATCAGTGAAAAACTGCATTTCAGACCGGCACAGTTCTATAAGGAACAGCATGTGCGTGGCAAATGGGTCTGTGATCAGTGTGACACCCTGACTCAGCAAGCGATGCCTGCCTATGTGATTGATAAAGGCATTGCTTCACCTGAACTGCTCAGCCATGTGCTGGTATCGAAGTATGCCGATCATTTACCGCTGTACCGTCAACGTCTGATCTATCAGCGGGCGGGAATCGAGCTTTCTAGATCAACGTTATCTGACTGGATAGGTCGCTGCGGTGTAGAACTGGAACCTCTGGCCAATGCCTTAAAAGAGGTGGTACTACAACAGCAGGTGCTGCATGCAGATGAAACACCGGTCACCATCATGCGGATGGGTGAGAATGATAAAAAACCGAAGAAAGGTTATGTCTGGGCCTATGCCACTACACAGTACAATCCAGTTCAGGCGGTGATCTATGACTTTCAGGATAGTCGTTCAGGCCAGCATGCTGCAGAGTTCTTGAAAGGCTGGCAGGGTTATCTAGTCTGTGATGATTACAGTGGTTATAAAGCACGCTTTAAATCAGGCCAGGTCATTGAGGTGGGCTGCATGGCCCATGCACGTCGTAAATTCCATGAACTGCATGTAACTGGGAAAAGTCAGGTCGCTGAACAGGCATTGGTGCTGATTCAGAAACTGTATGCGATAGAAGCAGAGCTCAGGAAAAAGACCGATGGTACAGCGGAAGACCGCCGCGAATACCGACAACAGCATAGTCAACCAGTGATGCAACAACTGTATGAATGGCTCAACCAACATCATCTGACGGTGCCATCGAGTTCTCCCACCGCCAAGGCGATCAATTACACTCTGAAGCGTTGGCCAGCCTTAAGCCGCTATTTGGATGATGGCAATCTACCGATTTGCAATAATTGGGTAGAGAATCAAATGCGACCTTGGGCCTTAGGGCGCAAGAACTGGCTGTTTGCTGGCTCGCTGCGCAGCGGCCAGCGAGCGGCGAATATCATGACTTTAATCCAGTCAGCAAAGCTGAATGGCTTGGATCCGTATGCCTATTTAAGTGATGTGCTGAAAAGGCTGCCGACGCATAAAGCGACCCAAATAGAAGAATTACTGCCACATCGCTGGAAATCCAACTCAAATTAAAAAAATAGGCATGGGGTTCAGCGGACGCTTACGACAGTTCTACAAAAAATACTAAGTGTATGACAAGTGGGTTGAGACTAAGGTGACATTCAGGTTAGAAAATTGATGCTGACGCAAGTGATTAATAAAAGGTATAGCCAGTCCTGAGCTACTGAGCCATATATTAGTTGATAAGTATGTTGATTATTGCCCCCCTCTCTCATCAGTAGCTGATTTATCAGCGGGCTGGGGTCAATCACTTTTAAAGACTGGTTCAGTCGGTGTAGGGCAGTTCCAACCATTATTGGATACTTAATAAAAAACCAGCAAGTGCTGGTTTTTTTATTTTCAGTTTCATCAGTATTTTGGAAGGTATGGAAAAGTTGTCGCTATCACCCGCACTTAAGTGTTGATATAGGTCTTAATAAGAAAATAAGCCCTTTTCTAAGGGGAATTCGATACCAATTGATACACCGCCATCGTTACCGTGTACATCAGAGTCACCCACCCACCCATTCAGTTTAAGTGGAATATCTGGGCGTAGATAATGTGTCCAGGTTAGATCTAGCGCTTTTAATTCATCCTGCGCTGGAAAAGCTAAATTAGTAATGCCTCTATCAGGTCGATTAGCTGCTTGATCAAATTTCGCAAATAGGATGCGTGTATTAACACGATTGAGATGATCCAAACGAATATCGCCACCTACAGACAGCATTTGACCATCACCACCTATGGCATGCGCCAAGGGATAACCATGCTGGTAAAAACCATCGGTATATACACTATGATTATAGGAAATGCCCTGTACCTTGCCATTGGTACGAGTGTCTGCCCATTCGGTATACAGTTGGAAAGGCATATTGTTATAACTTGATGAATAATCGACTCCAGCCAAATACATTTTTTTGGCCGGCAAGCCGCCAGCTTCATCTTCACCGACATATTGCGCATAGATACCCATCGGGACTTGCACCAGTGGTTGTAAGTTTAACCGTGCATCAAAACCGGCAATTTGATTTGATGGATCAGGTTCACCTGTACCACCATTGTCTTTATTGCCAACAAAAGCATCCCAAAGTGAGCTCAGGCTTTCAGGTCGACCTTCACCACCCCATTGCATAGCACGCGATGCACCCAGTTCTAAATAAGGCAAGGGTTGTGCAGTGACACGTAAACCAATCAGTTTGGCATCAGGCACAGCATCATAATCCTGCAACTGCCCTGCAAAAGCTTGATATTGCCAAGGCCCAATCCAGGCCAACCATTTGTTTACAAAAGCATTCTGTTCGGCACGCTGCATCGTCACGCCATAGACAGGGCGGCTAGCATCACCACGAATTAAACTGCCATCATGTGCAGGACCCCAGTGGGTCGGGATCTGTCCAGCAATCAGCCATTGATTCCATAATTTTCCAGCGATATATGAGCCTTCAAGATTCAAATCTTGATCATTGTCAATCTGTAGATCTTTTTCTGCATTCACACGAATTCTGGCATCCCAGTTCTCGTTACCCGCATTTAGCTCGATACCTGCCTGATATTGCGCTTTTTGCTGATCGCCAAAGGCTTGAGGAATATTTTTTTGATCAGTTTCTGCAAATAAGGATGCTTTGAGCGACTGGTTATTGGCATTCAAATGTGCTAATACAGTATCAATGACTTTTTGCTGAATATTATTGTTGATTTTAGCTTGGGCAAGAGCACGTTGAATTTCATCACCACTGATGGGCCAAGTGGAAGTACTGATTTGAATCACACCCTGCTGATTGAGCCAGTTTAAATCGGTACGTAAGTTTTGGTCATTTAAAACGATGCCTTGTGCAAAGGCGAGGGAAGAACTTAATGCCAAGGTAGCGAGCAGTGTTTTGGATAACATTCTTGTATATTCTCAGGACTTTTAAACTATAACCACGATAGGTTTTTTAGTTGATTTTTTCAACAACAATCATTTGCAATAAATGTAAGGAAGGATAATTTCACACCCTGCTCAGACAGAGTGTGAAATTTGAGTTTAGAATAGATTAGTCATTATCTTTATGTGCAGTATAGGCATAGGCATAATTATAACCATAACTACCCGCTGCACCTTTTTGTACATCATTGAGAATGACGCCATTAACTTTTACATTGGCCTGTTCAAAACGATTCACCGTAATTTCAAGTTCTTTAATTTGCGTTTTTCCATGACGGGCAACCAGTAAATTGACCCCTGCATATTGCGCAATAATAATACCATCGGTCACAGCAAGGACTGGTGGGGTATCAATTAAAATGTGATCAAAATGAGCAGATGCCTGATCCAGGAAAGCCTTGAATTTATCGGTACTTAACAGTTCAGACGGATTGACTGGACTCTTGCCGCGAGTAACAAAGAACAGGTTTTCTACAGTAGAATTTTGGACAATATCTTCATAGCTATTTTGAAGATTTAACAGTTCTGCTAAGCCAGGGCTTAGCTCTGCATTGAAATATTTATGCAAATAACCACGACGCATATCACCATCAATGACGAGTACCCGTTTCCCACCTTGCGCTAAAATAGTAGCCAGATTAATGATAATAAAAGATTTACCGATTTCAGGGGCAGGGCCCGCAAGTGCAATCACATTATTGGTGGCATTGGTGAGGGCAAAATGAATTGCGGTACGCATACTACGCAGGCTTTCAATCGCAATCTCTCCGCTGTCTTTAACCGCAAGAATTGGGATATTCTTTTTCTTCTTCAGAAGTTTGGTGCGACTTTCTTGAATAAGAGAACGTGGCACAGTTGCATAAACGGGTAGATCTAACTCATTTTCGATCTGAACTGCATCTTTAATACCACTGCGCAACATATTACGTAATAAGGCTAATACTAGGCCAATAAAAGTGCCTATAAATAACGCGATAACTATAGCCCTCATTTTTTGAGGACTGATAGGTGCAAGTGGCTCGACTGCTGTATCTATGATACGTACATTACCAATTTCACCTGCTTCGACAATACGCAGTTGTTGGTAAGAATTTAAAAGAGCTGTATATAATTGCTGTTTGACTTCAACTTCGCGAAATAATTGTAAATACTGACGCTGTAATTCAGGTAAGCGTTTTAAAGTAGCATTTAATTCTTCAATTTTTTTATTAATAGCAATCAGTTGAGCATTCATTTGTTTCATAGCTGGATGCTCAGATGTGTACTTTGCTGAGGTCTCTGCTATTTGTTGTTCAAGTGTCGCTTTCGTTGTTTCTAGCCCAATACTTTGTGAAATATAAAGATTAGATTCTTGAGTTATATCAACAGTATCATATTGCTCACGGAATTGGTTAAATTTACGTTCGGCAATATCAAGCTGCTGCTTAAGTTCAGGTAATTGGTCTTCTAGAAATTTTAATGTTTGTGCTGTTTCTGCTGAATTTCTTTGAATGTTTTGCTGGCCATAGGTAACTAGAATAGCGTTTAGTACTTGGGTAATATGCTCTTTATTAGTTCCTTGATAGTTTAAACTAATAATGCCAGCTCCTTTACCTTTTTCAGAAATTTGCAAGTGATTAAGAATATTGGACACAGCGGTAGGTAAATTTTGTTTGCGAATATTATAAGTTGAATTAAAACGATCTTGACTAAAAACTCCTACCCTCCATAGACCATGTTCAGATTGAAATTGACTGATTTGATTAAGGGGGGCTGACAATATTTCCAGCTTTGTAGATGTATCAGTAAGGGTATATCTACCTTGTTCAAAATTTAATGAAAGATTTTTATTTAAAAAGTTAGTTGGGATACTAAATTCTCGGATTTCAAAGCTTTTTTGATTGTCATGAAAAATAATCGATTTTTCTGAATACTGGGTTGTATATGTATTTGTTTTAAGTAAACGATTCCAAAATGAATTCTCTGTTCCAGAAATTTCTATATCAAGATTTAGGTGATTAATCACATTTCCCAAAACTAAACGTGATTTTAGAATTTCAATTTCTGCTTGGGCAGGAGACATTTGGTCAATTGTAGAAGATAAATTTCCTGATAAAACTGCTGAAGCTCCTTTGTTATCTTCAACTTGGATTAGTGCATCAACATTGTAAATATAAGGTGTAACTCTTAAATAGAGTAGTACACAAATCATACTTAAAATGATACATGAGGTGATCAGTTTCCATTGAGCAATTAAAGAGAAAAGTAGTTCCTTTAAATCAATGCTATCTTCGGTGTTGGCGGTTTTTCTCATAATTTAAATATCAAAAAAGTGAAAATATTAAAAAACTTAAATATAGTTTTTCCAATCAGTAATACAGTCCTGAATAAGTTGACAGGTATCGTCAAAGATGGTTTGATCACGCTGATAAGGGTCAGCCACATTTTTACCTTGCCAATGCCCCAGTCTGAATGTTTTACCTTTAGCAAAAGGCCAAGTCTCTTCAATATGCTTTTGTTGATTTTGACTCATAACTAAAACTAGATCAGCTTTTTTAATTAATTCTGTATTCAATTTTTTAGCTACATGTGAACTCATATCAATCCCGAAGCGCAGCATACAGAGACTAGCTTTTTCATCTGCTGTATGTCCAGTCAAACCTGAAATACCTGCTGATTCAATTTTTAATTGTGGATATTGTTGTTTTAAAAAGTACTCTGCCATAGGGCTACGACAAATATTACCAATACAAACTACTAAAATATTTTGAATACTCATATTAATTTCCAAAATTGTTAGCTGTATTAATAAGACCAGAAAATGGAATAATCTGATTAATCACACGTTGCCAACGTGCCAAACCAGCAGTATCGACATAGACAATATCATTACCACGCATTTTAAACTGATTAGCCAGACCGAAATCAGCAATACTTGTTAAGTCCATCTGATAGACTTCGGTGTGGACTGCATTAGGTTGACTACGCACTATATAAACTTTGCTACGACTAGCCGAAAGAGGGTTAAGCCCTAAGCTTTCACCCAAGACATCACTTAGGCTCATGCCTTGATCACGCATAGGAAGGGATTGGTTTTTCCCAGACTCACCCATCACGTAAACTTTCTGGTTTTCACGGTTATTCACATATAAAGTGTCATTTGGTTGAATAAGCAACTTATGTAGTGATAAGCCAGATTTTTCTAATTCTAATATATTTAAATGATAATTATGTCCCTGGCGAACTAATGTTATAGAGGTATTATCACCTTGTTGAGCATTCACGCCACCCGCCATACCTAAAGCAGCATATATACTAATAGGCTGATCACTTAGATAGAACTGGCCACTTTTAACACCATTGCCTTGTACTGAATAATGTTTTCCCTGGTAAGATAATACTCGTACAATGACATCAGGTGTTTTTAAATAACGCGATAGTTGGCTGCGTAATTCACGATTAATTTGGGCCAACGATTTCCCTGCAGCTTTATAGCGACCAACAATAGGGAATTGAATGTAACCACTTTGGTCAATTTGATAACCACTCTTAGGATTAGTGCCACTGTCAGAGATTTCAGGATATGCCCATAAATAAATAGATAAAATATCACCTGAACTTAAAGTGTATTGGGTCTTTGTAGTATTGAATAGGTGTGCATAGTCTTGTGAGGTATTGTGTACAGCGGGTTGTACTGCAAAAATAGAGTCTTGAGTGAGCTTAATAATATTAACTGAAGTACCTAGATCAGTTTGATATATTCCTTCACTAGGTAAGTCATAGGTTTGTAAGCCAGAGGTGACAGCGCACCCAGTCGTGGTAATGCTACATGCTAATAAGATAGCTAGTTGAAAGTGTCGCACGTGAGATTCCATTATAAATTTTTTAAAATCATTTTTAGACCAAATTCATTCTACCGAAGTTTATGGTTATATACATAGTAATTTGTAACTATGTTTCTAATTTTTAAATAGGGAGTAAGCGTCCGCTGAATCCCATGCCTATTTTTTAATTTTGGTCGGATTTCCAGCGGTGTGGCAGTAATTCTTCTATTTGGGTCACTTTATGCGTCGGCAGCCTTTTCAGCACATCACTTAAATAGGCATACGGATCCAGTCCATTCAGCTTTGCTGACTGGATTAAAGTCATGATATTGGCAGCTCGTTGGCCGCTGCGCAGCGAGCCAGCAAACAGCCAGTTCTTACGTCCCAACGCCCAGGGGCGCATCTGATTGTCGGGTAGTCAGACGCAGTTACCTACGTCCAACCCCCTAAGAACCGTGCATGCGAGTTTCCCAGCACACGGCTCAAGCCTCTGCTAAGGCGCCATTCGGCACCCGGTTATACATCGTTGACATTGGCAAACTGAACACTCCTCGGACAATACAGATGGTAAATCTCAAGATTAGCAACTGCATCCGTTCCACCATGACTTAGCTTCACAATATGACGGCTGTGCCATGGTGTATCTTTGGTGACTGGTTTAAGACAGGCGCAGCAGCGACCACCTTGTTTTAGCCACACCCGATACAGCTTGGCTCGCCCCTTTGCGGAGACCAGCATTCTTTTACCCCATCGGGATTCGAAGTACTCATCCCATGCGGGGTCATGAGGGTTAGCAGCAGCCTTGATCTTGATATGTCGCACAATTGGCGTGTCCGAGGCAGACACTAATGTGTATTGTCGCTTCCGACCATCGGCGGACTGTTCATCACATGAGAACACCCATCGACGCGCTCCTTGTACTTTGAAATACCGATCTTTGACCCATCGGAGTGTCTTGCGAGGGTGGCGACGTACAGCCCATCGCCAGAGCATTTCCCACACTGCGTTGTCTACCTGGTTGAAAACCTTCTTGGCAACGACATGACTATGATAGTTGGCCCAACCCCTTAGAATCGGGTTGAGCAAACCGATCAAAGTGGCCTGTCGTGTCGCTTTGTTTGCATTGATTAATGCTCGCAGCTTGTCAAGATGAGCACTGATGTTTGCCTTTGACGGCTTGATCAGTAGCTTGCCGTTGTACTTACGTACGTTCCAGCCAAGAAAATCGAACCCGTTCCCTATGTGCGTGATTTTGGTCTTTTCCTGAGAGAGCACGAGACCGCGCTGCGCCAGAAATTCAACCACGGCAGGACGAACTTCATTTTCGAGCCACTCTTTAGAATACCCCGTGATGATGAAATCATCCGCATACCGTACCAGTTGCAGCTTTTTGCCTGTCCATTTGGCGTTAGAGAACCTCTTCGCCAGCATCGTTTCCAGTCCGTCCAAGGTCATGTTGGCCAGCACCGGGGAGATAATACCTCCTTGCGGTGTTCCGGAAAGACTGGGAAACAGCTTGCTTTGGTAGACGTAACCGGCTTTGAGCCATTTCCGTAGAATCACCTTGTCCATTGGGAGGTTGGCGATCATCCAGTCATGGCTGATATTGTCGAAACAGCCTTGAATGTCACCCTCTAGCACCCACTCCGCACTTACTTTTCTTGACAGCACACCAAAGCACTGTGCTGCAGCATCCGCGGTTGAGCGTTGCGGTCTGAACCCATAAGAGTTCCGATCAGCGATGGTCTCCGCGATGGGTTCCAAAGCCAGCAGATGGAGCGCCTGCATGGCCCGGCATTTCATCGTGGGTATCCCGAGAGGTCTCATCTTGCCATTTTTCTTCGGAATAAGGACTCTCCGAAGCGGAAGGGGCGTGTAACCTCGCCTCTTCAACGACATCATCGCACCGGTCTTGGCCTTGAGTGTATTCCAAGTCACCTTGTCGACCCCAGCCGTGTTTTTGCCTTTGTTTTCAGACACTCGTTTGACGGCCAATGCTTTGCCACTAAACGAGTGAGTCAGCAGCCATTGCAAAGCTTTCGCCTTGTTATGCCTGCCGTCTTGTACCGCCTTCACAATACGCGCTTGCAGCCCTCTGACATGACGCTGTACAGCAATCCAATCGATGCTGTCCCACGATGTGCTGGAAGGTGCACACGCTGATACTGCTGCATTCATTTGCTCTCCCTCCATTAAAAGGGTTCTACACACTCTCTTGTGATGAGAGACCATAAGGACGTCAGCCCGCTTTCGCGTGGGGTAATGTTTCAACCTCTATCCAACCCATTACAGACTGGCATTCGCTTTTTCCTCGTTCCTTCGCCCGCATCACCATGGGCAGTTTTTGCAAACTGCTTTCCCAATGGGAGTAATACGGGATTTCCACGTTCCGCTTACTGAAGTACATCGGCTTAGGTGCCTGCTATCGACCGGGAGGCGTATGGGTCACGAATGCGTAATCGAAAGACGCAATTTCCACATCCATTACCGTTTTGGTTCGAGCGTATCAGCCATTTCCGCTCGTTCAACTTAACGATCGTTACGCAGATTCACATGTGTTCACCATACCGATTATCTAGCCCTTGTCCGGCTATGGCTGCCAGAAGGGTACGCCTCTCACGATTGATACCCCGCACCTTGCGGTGCCTCGTTACATTGTCGAAGGCGCTCTTTATTCAGCCTTCTAGATTCACCCGGTGACACGGGTGGTTCCCGTAGGGGGAACAACTTCATTAAGCGACTTCGTGTCGCACTTCAATCCAGTTATTATCTATAGGCAAATTGCCATCATCCAGATAGCGGCAGAGTGCCTGCCAACGTTTTAGGCTGTAATTGATCGCCTTGGCAGTTGGAGAACTCGATGGCACCGCCAGATAATGTTGGTTGAGCCATTCATACAGTTGTTGCATCACCGGTTGGCTATGCTGTTGCCGGTATTCGCGGCGATGTTCTGCTGTACCATCGGTCTTTTTCCTGAGTTCTGCTTCTATGGCATACAGTTTCTGAATCAGCACTAATGCCTGTTCAGCAATCTGACTTTTCCTGGTCACATGCAGTTCATGGAATTTACGACGTGCATGCGCCATGCAGCCACCGATGTGTCTGGCTGCAGGCAAAGCTCGACCAGGTGCTGTTTAAAATCAGTTGCGAAGATTCTGCCGCCATGCAGCCACCGATGTGTCTGGCTGCAGGCAAAGCTCGACCAGGTGCTGTTTAAAATCAGTTGCGAAGATTCTGCGGGTTCTTTCTGTCGTTTGTTCAGTGTCTATAAAAGTGTCTAAGGCCATAAACATAATGTCCATTTAATAAATAATGGACACTATCGGGATATTGAGAAAATAAGAAAAGTGGGGTTCAGCGGACGCTTACATTAATACCGCGATAGTGTCCACTAAATTTTAAGTGGACACCTATTTATGGATTTAAAGACAGTGATAGATAGCACACCAACGCTAAAAAAAGCCCCGTCGAACTTTCAGGGCTGAATTTAAAAATCAACTTATTCAGCAATGCCAGCAGCCAAATACATCAGTGGCAAAGGTCGTAATGCAACACCAAATCAATGCCAATCTGTTGCATAAATGGATTCGTCAGTCCAGATCAATACCCCCTGCATTAACAACCCCATCTAGTCCATAGACTGACTTTTTTTCCTGTCATGCTTCACCCGACTCCAGCCAAAAAAGATGCACCTTTGCCATCTGTGCCGGAGAAAAATGCTATTGCTCATTGATTTTCACAAAAAATATACGCTACAGCATTTCTTTACGCCAATCTCAACTTTTTAAGTCATTGAAATGAGAAGGACATAACCTCACTTTAATTTCGACCAAGAAAATAAAATTACAGTTATGTCCATTGAAGAATTTATCATCTTTGTCTATTTAATTA
>NZ_VOYB01000035.1:0-10952 GCF_013420445.1 Acinetobacter sp. YH01006
TTTTTTGCCAAGCTCAAGCAGTATCGTGCTATTGCCACACGCTATGATAAATTGGCTCAAAACTTCTTATCAGCGATCTACCTGGCTTCAACAATCATTTGGCTTAATTGATGACACGCCCTAGTTACCTCATAAATAAATCTGATTATAAATTCGCTCTATTTTTTAATAATCTATTGCCTATTCATAAACTTACACAAACACAGCAGTAAATAAACCGGCTGGATTGCTAGACTCGGTGCAACGTATAAAATAGGAGCCGCCGAATGGATTGGGCCTCGATCTTTATTCAGGATACAACTTGGGCATTTGCATCAGAGATTTTGCTGCGTTGTATGTTGATGTACATCATGATTATCCTGTTTTTACGCCTGACTGGAAAACGTGGTGTACGGCAACTTTCGATCTTTGAAGTTGCGATCATTCTGTCCTTGGGCTCAATTGCCGGCGACCCGATGTTTACTGAAGATATTCCCCTGATTCAGGCGGTTCTGGTCATGTCGGTGATTATCTTGATGTATCGCCTGACCACCTGGCTGATGATGAAATATCAATGGTTTGAAGACCTACTGGAAGGCAAACCAATTTATATCGTGGAAAATGGTGTACTGGTCATCGAGGAAATTAAAAAAGGTAAAATGTCACATGATGAATTCTTTGCCGAAATGCGCCAGCAAGGTGTTGAACATCTCGGTCAGGTACGTACCGGATTACTCGAAACTGATGGGAAATTCAGTGTGTTATATTTTAGCGATGATCAGGTGAAATACGGCCTGCCGCTATTTCCTAAAACCTGCTCGATCGTCGAACAGGTGAAAGCGGAGCGTTTATATGCCTGTATTTACTGTGGTCAGGTTCAAAACCTGGTCAAAGCGACACAACAATGTCCTCGCTGCGACTCCTCGCAATGGGCTGAAGCGATGAACTGTACACGTATCACTTAAATTAAAGCTGATTCAGGCGTTGTAAATGTGTGAAAATTTCAGATAACTGCTGAATTTTATATTGAATTTCTTCGGCATCAGGATGAAAACCCTGCATCCACAAGGCATGCATACCGGCACTCTTGGCTCCCTGCACATCATTCACCGGATGATCGCCAAGATATAAACAATGTTCAGGCAGGACATCCAGGCGCGCTGCTGTAATCTGGAAAATTTCCGGTTGGGGTTTACTGAAGCCGACTAATCCCGAACTGATAATTTCATCAAAATAACCGGCAATCCCCAAACCCCGAATGGTATTTAAACGGGTGTCGTGTCCACCATTGGAAACAATCGCCAGTTGATAGCCTTGGGATTTCAACTGCTCGAGTACCTGCTTGGCATCCGGCATTTCTACAGCGCAACGACCAAACTGGCTGAACCAGAACTGTGCCAGCTCTTCTATACTGGGAGGATTTAACCAGGATAGCTCCTGTAATAATGCATAAGCCGCCGAAGCCCCGATACTGCCATGCGTCAACAATTCCTTTTTCGGATAACCACCATTATCGATGCGCCGTACAATCTCGACAATTTTTTCTGGTTCGACCTGTGCCAGAGCCGGAGCATAATAGTCTGCCAGAGAGCGGCTATACGCTTGTGCGGTGAGATCACGATGGGTCAAGGTATTATCAAGGTCAAATAAAACAGCTTGAATAGTCATAGTTTTAAAAAAGGAATGCTAAGGTTTATAGTCATGGTATCAGCCTGACACTTTAAGCATCAGAACTAAAATTGCTAAGTTTTGTAGTTTCAAATATAAAAAAGCGGTGCCGAAGCACCACTTTTAGCACGTTCTAGAATCAGAACTTGTATTCTAAGCCTATACCAATCCTTAGGCATCATTAAAAAAATCTCCTCCTAAAGTATTGATGTAAAAAATCCCACCGATTGGTGGGATTTTTTATTAAGCGTTATATCATCAATTAGAAGCTATATTTGCTCATTAAACCAATACGGTTATCTTTGAATTTATCATTATTAAAGTCTTTACGCTCACCATTGACATACTCAACACCAAACTCAAGTGGTTTAACAGGTGAATACACCAAGTTTAACCACGCTTGTTGTACCTCTTTGTTTGCAACATCATTGAGGTCTGCATAGTCTGAATCTTTATCAGCAAACAATGCACCATAACCTATTGATGTTTTTAAGTTAGGTAGAATGCTGTAGGTTAAGCCCGTTTGTACCGCCCAAATTTCATTTTGCTCAATATTACGGTCATTTTCATCATTTACGAATGCACTGTTGGCATTGGTACCATACAGAATACCGTTCACACCTTTGGTATAGCTGACATCTAGCGTCGCTTTCAAAGGATCAAGCACTTGATAGGTTGTACCTGCAGCTAAACCCCAACCTGCTTTACGCTTGTTAATGTTTTCATCTTTATAAACTTCAACTAAAGCACGCGCAGACGCATTACCTTTTTTGTCATCAAAGTTGTGTGCCAATTTAGCAGTCAATGTTGGTACGCTTGATTTGATGTCTGCAGCACTTGAGTTTGGTTTTTCTGCAGCCAGGAACAATTGCGTTGCTGGTGTCAAATCAAAACCATAACGAACCATTGGTAGACGGGTAGTCCCCCCACCGACGTTGGTGCTGAAGTCAATCATAAACGGTGCATGATTTGACAAGAAGGTAGATTGTGTTTGACCAATCAACCAATTTTCATAGGTTAAATATGCTTGACGTATACGGAATGAATCGTTACTACCTGCAAAATCACTTTCAAGTTTACCGCCAATCTCTGCACCTTCAACATTGGTTTTAAAATCTAAACCTATTCGTGTTGTTTTTGCTGTTGCCACAAATTTATCTCTGGTTTGTTGAGCATTGGGTTGATTCGCCTTACCGTTACCAACGTTAGCAACATCAGAGAAGTCACCTGACGAACCTTCAATGATATAGTTCGCATCACCACGAACGAAACCATATAGCTTCACTTCAGTATCTGATTTTGTACTTAGGGCTTTCGGTGCAGCTGCTGATGGTTGTGGGGTTGCTTTGACTTGTTCTATTTGCACTGCTTGAGTTTGCTGAACTTGTTGCTGCTGTAATACTAATGCTTTTAATGCTTCAATTTCTTGGCGCAGCTGCTTAATTTCTTTTTGCTCTTGTGTTTCAGCATGTGCAACAGTCCCCATCATCAATGTTGTTACTGCTACTGCTAATCCTTTAGCTAAAAACTTTCCTGTTAAAACTTGACTCATTAAATTCTCCATAGTGAACACATGTTCATTGGCATTGGAAGTTCGGTGATTTCAACTGAAACCTACACCGTGTGGAATATCTATAATTATGAAATAGCTTGGTTATGATCTCGAAAGACGACTCACGCAATATATGTCGAGTTAAAAGCCCACGTATCATGTCATGTATTTGACTGGACTTACACTTTTAACCCTAGCTACACAACAAGCTACTTGAAAACATCAAGAATTTAACAACTTTCAAATGAGTTTGAAATCATTTTTATCTCATACTTTTATCTATAATATGTATTAACCACACTTTTAAAATAGATTGCTTTTTTTTTCAGTCAGCTTTAATTCATATTTCATGATGACTGTGATTGCTGGTCGACTCTCCCCCAAAATACGATAGGCAATAGAAGCACTATGCTGATATAAACAATATAGGTTAGATATTTTGCATAGCCTAAATAATCACCCAATATCCCACTCAACATATATAAGCCACCACTTACCGTCGCCATAATTGAGACTTGAAAAGTAAAATCAGTCCCGGCCAGACGCTTACGGCTGTATTGCATAATGAGCGTCAGCATTACCACCAAGAGCATTGCCGAAACCAGATCTTCTGCTGCATTAATAGTATAAATCAGCCAGTTTTCGACTTTAAGCTGGGCTTCATATTGTGCTGCCAGCCAGGCATAGGCCATTAAGCTCAGTATTTTGAGAATCGAAAAAGACATCAAACAAGAGCGACGCGAAAAAAACTTCAGGCAATAACCTGCCAAACCGGCCCCAATCAAGGCAGCACCTGCACCCAGCATAGTCACATATACACCGATCTGGCTGAAACTCAGACCGAGATCGACCATTAAAGGCTTCAGCAAAGGGCCAGACAGCCCATCTGCAACTTTAAATGTCAGCAAGACCAGCAACCAGCAACGCAAGCCTGGATGTGTATAAAAGTACTGAAAATAGGCTTTGATTTTTATTTTACTGGAAGCTGTAATTTGCTCAGATGCGATCGAGCGATGCTGTGGCTCTTTAAATTTTAAAACAGGCAGTGTGTTTATAAAAACCAGTGCAGCCAAAAGCAAAAAAGTGCTTTGCCACTGCAACAGATCTAAAAACAGTAAAATCGCACCACCACCGACAATGAAACCCAAACGTGATCCAATCACCTGAAAGGTATTGCCCCAGTGCTGCTGTTCATTTTTCAGAATATTGACTGCCAGTGCATCGGTGGCAATATCCTGTGTCGCCCCCACCCCATTCATAAATAATAACGCAATAAAAAAGGCCAATAGATAAACCGGCTGATCTAAAGCCTGAATGGGCAAAAAGGACAAGGCGATCAGCACTGCCACCGAGAGCAATTGCAGCGGAATAATCCAGCTTCGATAATGCCCTGTAGCTTTAGAGCCATAACGATCGACCAATGGCGCCCAAAACACCTTGATTGACCAAGGCAGCATGAGCAGGCCAAAACCACCGATCTGTGCCAGCGACACTCCTTCTGCCCGTAAGATCACCGGCAAAGCATGAGTCATAAATCCGACCGGCAATCCTTGCGCCCAATACAGGGAAAACAACACAATGTAAGTATTCCGCATATTCGGCATGCTGGGTCCTTAATAGGCAAAAGAAGCAGAAATCATTCAACAAGCTGGACATTTTGCCAATGAAAAAACCAAAGTAAAAGCCTAATATCATTAAAAATAAAGAAAAATGTGTGTCAGGAAGAGACTTTAAGCATGACCAAAAAGCACTTTCCAGAATTACCTCCCTTGGTGCCCAGTCGAGGCAATCGACTCAGCCGTTATTTTTTTAAACGGATCTTTTTAGTGCAGGGGTGGCAGCTTGAAGGTGAGTTTCCCAATTTACCAAAAGCCGTTGCGATTATTTCTCCACATACGTCCAATATTGATGCCTGGCATGGTTTTATTGCACTCTTAGCTATCGGGTTAAAGGTCACTATTTTTGGTAAAAACAGCCTGTTCCATACCCCATTAAAGCCCTTACTTGAATGGGTTGGGGTGATTCCGGTGGTTCGGGATAGTCCACAAGGTCATACTCAGCAGATCGTGGAAATCATCAAGCGAAAACCCCAGATTTGGGTCGGTATGGCACCCGAAGGTTCACGTAAAGCGCCAGAAAAAATCCGCAGTGGTTTTTATCATATTGCCGATCAGGCCGGCCTGCCTATTGTCATGCTGGCTTTTGATTATGATATTAAAACCATTCATATTCTGGGTGTCTATCAGCCGACGGGCGATTATGAACATGATCTGGTGCAGATTTATGCACATTATCAAGGCAAGATTTCGGCAAAAAATCCGGACTGGATTGCCCGGCCTTTACAAAAGCTGTTGAAAAAAGACTAGGCAAAATCCTGTTTTTTTGCTCTGATAGCCTATATTTTGATGATTTAGTGATCATTTCCTACAATGAAATTAGCGTCTTATGCTCTGATTGGCTGTCTTGGCCTCAGTCTGGCTGCATGTGATAAAGCCAGTAAAACCACACCGACTCCTACACCACTTCAGGCCCGCGAACCCGTGATTGCAATTGCACTTGGCGGCGGCGGTGCGAAAGGCTTCGCCCATATTGGCGTGATTAAGGTACTGGAGTCACACGGCATTAAACCGAAAATTGTCACAGGCACAAGTGCCGGCAGTTTTGTCGGCAGTCTATATGCCAGCGGCAAATCACCGTATCAGTTGCAGCAAATTGCCTTGAACTTTAAGGAATCGGACATCCGTGATTTAACCTTAAATCGGCAAGGGATTATTGCCGGACAAAAGTTACAGGATTTCGTCAACAAAAATGTGGCAAATAAACCGATTGAACAGTTCCCGATACGGTTTGCTGCGGTGGCGACCCGCCTGGATACGGGACGCAAGGCAGACTTTATTAAAGGCAATGCCGGACAGGCGGTGCGCGCTTCTTGCAGTATTCCCAATGTATTTGTCCCGGCCACCATTGGCGGGCTGAAATATATTGATGGTGGACTGGTCAGCCCGATTCCAGTCAAAACTGCCAAGGATATGGGTGCCGATCTGGTCATTGCGGTGGATATTTCTGCACGTCCTGACAGCAACAAAGCTGTGAATATGTGGGGCCTGCTGGATCAAACCCTGAATATTATGGGTCAGCAAAGTATTCATGAAGAACTGAAGCAGGCCAATGTCGTGATTCAGCCCAAAGTTGGCCATATCGGCACCCTGGATTTAAAGGCCAGCAATCAAACCATTCTCGAAGGTGAAAAAGCCGCACAATTGAAAATCCGGGCCATCCAGAAAATGATTACTGATTTCAAACAGTCCCCTGCTGCATTTAAACCGGCACGTGCTGCGAAATTCTAAGGTACGAATTTTTTATATTCATCTGAACCGGCATCTGTTACATTGGGCTTAATCACATAATGATGATTAATTAAACACTTAGCGATATAGGTCACGATATGGAATTTGTTATTGAACCCTGGCACTGGTTTGTATTAGGCGTTTTGCTGATTCTTTCGGAATTGCTTTTACCCGCTTTTGCTGCCCTGTGGTTTGGTATCGGCGCCATTTTAGTGGGCATTTTATACTGGATGTTCCCGATGATGGGACTGACCACCCAGATCCTGACCTGGATTGCTCTATCCGTCCTCTGTACGCTGGCATGGTTTAAATTTATCAAGCCACTTTCGATTGATAAAACCAAAGCTGGTCTGTCTCGTGAAGCGACGATTGGCCAGATTGGTATGGTCATTCAAACCAATCTGGAAAATGAACAAATCAGAGTACGTTTCCCGATGCCGGTTTTAGGCTCAGATGAATGGGAATGTCGTACTCTGGATCAGGTTCAGGTCGGTGACCGTGTTCGCGTCGTGGATATTCTGGGGAATGATCTGGTGGTTCAACCCCACAGCACACATTATCAAAATGAAAAAGGTGAATAAGATATGTCTGGTGGAACTATAATTGTTATCGCATTTTTGGCCTTTGTGGCGATTACAATTTTTAAAGGGGTACGTATTGTCCCGCAAGGTTATAAATGGATCGCACAACGCTTGGGCAAATACCATACGACGCTGAATCCGGGTCTGAATTTTGTCATTCCGTATATTGATGAAGTGGCTTATAAAGTCACCACCAAAGATATTGTGCTGGATATTCCTTCACAGGAAGTGATTACCCGCGATAATGCCGTGTTACTCATGAATGCGGTGGCCTATATCAACCTGACCACACCTGAAAAAGCGGTCTACGGCATTGAAAACTATTCTTGGGCAATTCAAAACCTGGTACAAACCTCATTACGTTCGATTGTCGGTGAAATGGATCTGGATGATGCACTATCATCACGTGATCATATTAAAGCACGTTTAAAATCCAGTATTTCCGATGATATCTCGGACTGGGGTATTACCCTGAAAACAGTTGAAATTCAGGACATTAAACCGTCAGTCACCATGCAAACCGCGATGGAAGAACAGGCCGCTGCTGAACGTCAACGTCGTGCGACCGTGACCAAAGCTGATGGTGAAAAACAGGCTGCCATTCTGGAAGCGGATGGTCGTCTGGAAGCATCGCGCCGTGATGCAGAAGCACAGGTGGTTCTGGCTGAATCTTCACAACGTGCGATTGATATGGTGACTTCGGCAATTGGTAGTAATGAGATTCCGGTTGCCTATTTACTCGGTGAGCAATATATCAAGGCCATGCAAGATATGGCCAAATCACCAAATGCCAAAACGGTGGTCTTGCCCGCAGACGTGCTGAACACGATTCGAGGCGTGATGGGTCGTCCGCCTCAGTAAAAATTTTCATTTTCAAATTCATAGGCAGCGTATTCGCTGCCTATTTTTTGTTTAAATACGAAAATCTCAGCAAAGATTTGGAATTTATGCTTAAATTTCGCGTTATTTTTTGAAATCCTTTGGGCTTTGATGCCAGATCTGTGTTTCGCCACAGCATTTATCATCAAGATAAGTCCTTATTCGATTACTGTCCAACTCGAAAATGGATACCGTATGAGCTCCCTAAATCCAACGTTAATTACCTTTCTTTTTTATATTGTCGCCATGGTGGTGATCGGCCTGATGGCTTATCGTGCGACCACAAACTTTTCCGATTACATTTTAGGGGGCCGTCGTTTAGGTAGTTTTGTTACTGCACTTTCCGCTGGGGCTTCCGATATGAGTGGCTGGCTGCTGATGGGCCTGCCCGGTGCAATTTATCTTTCTGGTTTGTCGGAAATGTGGATTGCCATTGGCCTGATTATTGGTGCCTGGTTAAACTGGTTGCTGGTGGCTGGCCGTTTACGGGTACATACGGAAGTTCAGCACAATGCCCTGACCCTTCCAGATTATTTTTCCAATCGTTTTAACGACCAGAAGAAAATTTTACGTATTGTATCGGCTTTTGTGATTCTGATTTTCTTTGCGATTTACTGTGCCTCAGGCATGGTAGCAGGTGCGCGCCTGTTCGAAAGCATGTTTGAAATGTCCTACACGACGGCGCTCTGGATCAGTGCCATTGCCACCATCAGTTATGTATTTATTGGCGGTTTTCTGGCAGTCAGCTGGACCGATACCATTCAGGCCGGCCTGATGATCTTTGCGCTGTTGCTCACGCCAATTGTGACCCTATTGACCTTCTCTGATATGTCTCAGGTCACTCTGGCGCTTGAAACGGCACGTCCACAGGCCATGAATCTGGTCGGTGACTTAAGTACGGTGGCTATCCTGTCGCTACTGGCATGGGGCTTGGGTTATTTTGGTCAGCCACATATTCTGGTGCGCTTTATGGCGGCAGATTCAGTCAAGTCAATTCCAAATGCACGCCGTATTGGTATGACCTGGATGATCCTGTGCTTAGCTGGTGCCGTGGCTGCCGGTTTCTTTGGTATTGCTTATTTCCAGCAACATCCGGAACTGGCCAGTGTGGTGAATGCCAATCCTGAAACTGTATTTATGGAATTGACCAAAATTCTGTTCAACCCATGGATTGCCGGTATTGTCCTGGCTGCGATTTTGGCTGCGGTAATGAGTACTTTAAGCTGTCAGCTTCTAGTCTGCTCAAGTACGCTGACAGAGGATTTTTATAAATCCTTCCTGCGCAAAAATGCATCTCAAAAAGAACTGGTTTGGGTTGGCCGTTTTATGGTGCTGCTGATTGCCCTGCTGGCAATCTGGATGGCGGGTAATCCTGAATCGAAAGTGCTGGGTCTGGTCGCTTATGCCTGGGCCGGTTTTGGTGCTGCATTTGGCCCGCTGATCATTCTGTCCCTGTTCTGGAAACGCATGACTTTGAATGGTGCCTTGGCAGGTATGATTATGGGTGCAGTGATGGTGATTTTATGGAAAAACCTGTTCGCAGCAACAGGTGTCTATGAAATTATCCCGGGCTTTATCTGCTCATTCATTGCCATCATTGTAGTGAGCTTGATGGGTAAAGTACCTACGGCTGAAATTACCGATCGTTTTGAACAGGCTGAACGTCTGTATAACGAAACCAAATAAAATTAACGATCAAAAAAAGCGGACTTTAAAGTCCGCTTTTTTAATACCTGAACAATCACTCAAAATAAAAACAATGAACAGATTCAAGCATTTTAATTTTTACGCTGAAGTAAAAACTGGGTGATAGAGATCAGCTCTGCCGCCTGATCATCAAAATGAGCAAGAGCGGCTAAGGCCTGATCATGCAATTGCTGTGCATAGGCTTTGGCCTGTTCCAGCCCCATCAAGGCAGGATATGTCGATTTTTCTACCTGCTCATCCTTGCCAGCTGTTTTACCCAACACTTCAGTATCAGAAATAATATCCAGAATATCGTCCTGCACCTGGAAGGCCAGACCAATCGCCTGTCCAAACTCACGCAGTTTTGGAATCGCCAGATCTGTACCTTCAAAGATTGTGACCGCCGCCATCATGATCGCAGCACTCATCAAGGCACCGGTTTTATTACGATGTATGGTTTCTAATACGTCCTGATCAATTTTTTTGCCTTCGGACTGCAAATCCAACACCTGACCATTGACCATTTTCGAAGAGGCTGTGGCCAGAATCTGCATTTGTTTTAGCACAATCGAAGCATCTACCGCAGGACCTTGATCAAACAGACGACTGCCTAAAATTTCAAAGGCCATCGACTGTAGAATATCACCTGCCAAAAGCGCGGTATCTTCACCATAAGCCACATGACAGGTCGGCTGACCACGGCGCAGCAAATCATTGTCCATACACGGCAGATCATCATGTGCCAGTGAATAACAATGGATAAATTCAATCGCAACCGCCGCACGGCGTACCGCCGCGGTATTCTGATTCGGTTTTAGTGCTGCTGTGGCATAGCATAATGCTGGACGAACACGCTTCCCTCCCAGCATCACGGCATGATGCACCGCCGACTTTAAAGGTTCAGGAATGGCAAAGGCATCTAGGGCTGTCAGTAAATCTTGTTGAATACGATGTTGTGCTTGAGTCAATGCATGGATTGATACGTCAGTAATAGATGACACATTTGCCTCGAATACATAGTCCGGAAGGATGAAAATAACAAGTTTGAGCCACTTGTCCTGATAAGCACTATTGTACCTACAATCGCCTTGAATTTTCAGCTTTATATGTGGATTGATTTAAAGCAGCAATAGATAGGACTTACGCATTGACGGATTCAAAAAAGTATTAAAATACTTTATAAAGTATCTGTGATCAGACGAATTAAACATGCTTCTACAGCAACTTGTACATTACCCATTTATATGGGCTTTCTCATGA
>NZ_VOYB01000036.1:0-10517 GCF_013420445.1 Acinetobacter sp. YH01006
AGTACGCCGCAGCTCGATCTTTTGGCTCGTGTCGAACGAGAGCTACCGGTGCGGCTCGACCAAGAGCGCACCGATATGGTTGTTTGCCATGGTGATCCCTGCATGCCGAACTTCATGGTGGACCCTAGGGTCAGGACTCATTGCTCATAGCCAGAAGATAACGGTCGCAGCGAGAGCGATGGCGGAGAGAAAGGCCATTGGGCACCGGTCGTAACGCGTAGCGACACGCCGCCAGTCTTTGAGACGCCCGAACATGATCTCGATCCGGTTGCGCCGTTTGTAGCGGCGTTTGTCGTATTTGATGGTCTTCTTGCGGGATTTTCGACCTGGAATGCAGGGAGTGATCCCCTTCGCCTGTAAAGCGTCACGATACCAGTCGGCATCATAGCCACGGTCGGCCAGCAACCATTTGGCCTTGGGAAGTTCATCAAGCAAGGCGGCAGCACCGGTGTAATCGCTGACCTGGCCTGCCGTTATGAAGAAGCTGATCGGGCGACCACTCGCATCCGTTACGGCATGAAGCTTGGTGTTCATGCCGCCTTTCGTGCGTCCAATCAGGCGGCCCGCGCCCCCTTTTTTACCCGCAAGCTGGAAGCCGTGCGGTGGGCCTTGAGATAGGTCGCATCGATCATGATGGTCTTGTGCTCTGCGGCTTCAGGCACGGCCAGACCTTCCATCATCTGGATAAATACGCCCTTGTCGCCCCAGCGTTTCCAGCGGTTATAAAGCGTCTTCGCCGGGCCATATTCCTTCGGCGCATCACGCCAACGCAGCCCGTTGCGGTTGACGAAGATGATGCCGCTCAGAACGCGTCGATCATCAACGCGCTGGCGGCCATGGCTCTTGGGGAAATAGGGCTGAAGACGAGCCATTTGCTCGTCCGTCAGCCAAAACAAATTACTCATCAGTCGGGCTCCTATACGCCCATCTGAATCACAGCCGTCAGTTCAAATCAATGGGTCCTGACCCTAAACACGGCATCCGCCGAAACGGTCGCTCATGCGCGTGAGCTTCTTGGTCCTTCGCTGCTTGCTATTCGCGCGGAGGCGGAGCGGGCGGCGAGACGACGCGGATAAACGCTTGGCCAAAAAGCCACCAACGGCGACGGTCCTCCACCTCGGTCAAGCAGCGAGAGGTAGAGTGATATCTCGATAGGTATAGGGGTCTGACGCTCAGTGGAACGAAAACTCACGTTAAGCAACGTTTTCTGCCTCTGACGCCTCTTTTAATGGTCTCAGATGACCTTTGGTCACCAGTTCTGCCAGCGTGAAGGAATAATGGCCGAGCATATTGATATGTCCGTGGCAAAGCGGGGAGAGGCGTGCGATATCTTCATCATTCAGTGTTTCACCCTGCGCCCGGAGATGATCCAGAGCTGCCTGCATATAAATAGTGTTCCATAACACGACGGCGTTAGTGACCAGCCCCAGAGCTCCCAACTGATCTTCCTGACCGTCGGTATATCGTTTTCTTATCTCACCTTTTTGACCGTGACAGATGGCTCTGGCAACTGCATGACGGCTTTCTCCCCGATTAAGCTGGGTCAGAATGCGCCGGCGGTAATCTTCATCATCAATATAATTAAGCAGATACAGCGTTTTGTTGATGCGCCCCACTTCAATGATTGCCTGAGTCAGTCCGGAGGGACGTTCACTTTTCAGCAATGAACGGACCAGCACTGAGGCCTGTACTTTGCCCAGCTTCAGGGAGCCTGCGGTCCGGATCATTTCGTCCCACTGAAGGACTATTTTTCGGGGATCTGATTGCCCTCTGGCAATATCATTCAGCACGCCATAGTCGGCATCATGGTCCATTCGCCAGAAAACCGAAGCACCGGCATCAGCCAGGCGTGGAGAAAACTGGTATCCCAGCAGCCAGAAAAGGCCAAAGACAAGATCGCTGGCACCTGCCGTATCGGTCATAATTTCGGTTGGATTCAGCCCGGTCTCCTGTTCCAGAAGGCCTTCCAGCACAAAGATAGAGTCCCTCAGCGTCCCCGGTATAACGATGCCATGAAAGCCGGAATACTGATCGGACACAAAGTTGTACCAGGTGATCCCTCTGTTATTACCAAAGTATTTGCGGTTCGGTCCGGCATTGATTGTTCTGACTGGCGTAACAAAGCGCATTCCATCTGCAGATGCCACTTCTCCTCCACCCCATATCTGTGCCAGTGGCAGCGTTGCCTGAAAATCAACCAGTCTGGCATTAGCGCTGGTGATAGTTTCAGCCCGCAGATAGTTCGCTTTTGTCCAGTTCAGCCGGTGTCGGGTCAGTGCAGGAACATTTGATCTGATCAGTGGTTCCAGACCGATATTGCAGGCTTCAGCCATCAGCACGGCGCTGATGCTGACGGGCAGATCATCAACTCTGGCACTGGCTTCACTGGCATGGAAAAACTCATCAGCAAATCCGGTATGGGCGTTAATTTCGAGCAGCAACTCCGTTAAATCCACCGGAGGGAGCAGATCACTGATCATTTTGCTCAGTCGTTTCAGACTGTCCGGCTCATCAAGACTGGCGAGGGGAGAAATTGTCAACCGGGGCTTCGGGCCAGAAACATCGAGTTCGACAGCCTCATTTTCGCCAAGACGTGCAGCAACCTGTCTGTAACGACTATCAAGCTGATGGCCCAGAGATTTTATTGCTTCCTGCGGGTCTGTCGGGTGCCCCAAAGAACGATAAACCTTAATCCGATTTGCCTGCCAGTCAGCACCCTGTAGTAATCTTGCACGAGGATCTCCCCACCGGTTACTGCCGGTAACGTAGACATCCCTCCGTCTCAGACTATCCTGCAGTTTACTGAGAAAGCAGAGCGTGTATCCCCTTCGGGTGATATGTTTTTCCTTGTTAATCACCAGCCGTTTCCATGACTGACTGATGATTTCCGTTGGTGCGTCGTCAAAAAACTGCCGCCGTGAGCTGAACTCCCGGCTGAGGTAGTCACAGGCATTCAGAGTGGTAACCCCGGCAGGTGCGGATGAAAATTTAACGGTATTCAGCAGATGGGGCAGGAAACGACGAACGCGCCCGTACTGCTCCACCATTTCGTCATGAAAATTATCGTCTGAGGGCCGGGCAATTTCACGGACAAGCGTGATGATTTCAGCCAGCTTTTGCCTAGGGATGTAGCTGAACACCTCAGCACGAATCGATTCGTCCGGTGTTTCTTCTTTCAGCAAGTACGAACATGCGCTGGCGAGCGCCAATGCAGATTTATCCAGATCCTTCAGCGAGCGGAGCCGTTTTTTCTGCCCAATCTTTCTGGCGTCACGGATGATAACGGCCAGCATGGCGTCCAGAACGTCCAGTGCATCATCCAGCGCCAGCGTTTCCCATGCAAGGACAAAGGCAACCAGAACCGCCATCCTTTTCTGCGGTGACATCCTGGCAATATTGAACACCGAAGTCATACCAGCATAACGTGCGAGATTTTTCAGGCGCACAGCCGGGAGTGTACTCAGGTTTTCAGCATGCAGGCCAAAATCGTTCAGAGTTTTCCAGCGTTCAATTGCTTCATTAAACGCCGGACCACTGATGGTCACAGGGCCTTTTTTCAGTGATTCCAGTAAAGACAGGCGGCTGCAATCAGTTGGCCCCAGCAGCATCTCCAGCTGTGAACGCTGTTCGGCTGACGGTATCAGTGCCAGTTTGTTCCACAGGCGCAACGTCGCCTTTTCCCTTACCTCTGAAATCAACCGGGTCAGCGTGGTGGCTCCGGGGAGAATAATACGATGTTGCATAAGCCACCCTGTCGCCAGGTCGAAAAGCAGGCCAGGACGTTCGTTGCTTATCCAGCTCCGGGTATATAAAAGACGGGTAAGGCGAAATGTCCAGGGCCAGGCAAATTCACGATACTGATAGTGCTGACGTATCAGCGCTGCATGCTCACGGCGGGTATTTTCCCTCTGACCGTATTCTGCAAGAACGGTGATATCACGAATCCCGAGCTGTCTGGCGGTAAAATGCCGGACGCCGGAAGGAATATGATTCATGTCAGTAAGAAAAGTGCCCAGAAAACGCACACACCCGATTTGCAGGGCAATACCAAGTCGATTGTGATCACCCCGGCTTTTCCCGATAAATTCTTTATCCGCTTCATCAAGATGAAAATAACGCGCCAGCTGAAGTTCATCGGGTTCGCCAGTGAACCTGCCATAACTCTCAACCTGCTCAGTGGTCAAAAAATCAACGGGCATATCGGCCTCCCTGCCTGACGGCTTTTTTAACACAACTGCAACCGTTCGAAATATTATAAATTATCAGACATAGTAAAACGGCTTCGTTTGAGTGTCCATTAAATCGTCATTTTGGCATAATAGACACATCGTGTCTGATATTCGATTTAAGGTACATTTTATGCGAATTTTTGGTTATGCGCGGGTCTCAACCAGCCAGCAGTCCCTCGATATTCAGATCAGAGCGCTCAAAGATGCAGGGGTAAAAGCTAACCGCATCTTTACCGACAAGGCATCCGGCAGTTCAACAGATCGGGAAGGGCTGGATTTGCTGAGGATGAAGGTGGAGGAAGGTGATGTCATTCTGGTGAAGAAGCTCGACCGTCTTGGCCGCGACACCGCCGACATGATCCAACTGATAAAAGAGTTTGATGCTCAGGGTGTCGCGGTTCGGTTTATTGACGACGGGATCAGTACCGACGGTGATATGGGGCAAATGGTGGTCACCATCCTGTCGGCTGTGGCACAAGCTGAACGCCGGAGGATCCTAGAGCGCACGAATGAGGGCCGACAGGAAGCAAAGCTGAAAGGAATCAAATTTGGCCGCAGGCGTACCGTGGACAGGAACGTCGTGCTGACGCTTCATCAGAAGGGCACTGGTGCAACGGAAATTGCTCATCAGCTCAGTATTGCCCGCTCCACGGTTTATAAAATTCTTGAAGACGAAAGGGCCTCGTGATACGCTTATTTTTATAGGTTAATGTCATGATAATAATGGTTTCTTAGACGTCAGGTGGCACTTTTCGGGGAAATGTGCGCGGAACCCCTATTTGTTTATTTTTCTAAATACATTCAAATATGTATCCGCTCATGAGACAATAACCCTGATAAATGCTTCAATAAT
Organism: Acinetobacter sp. YH01006; assembly: GCF_013420445.1. NCBI lineage: Bacteria > Pseudomonadati > Pseudomonadota > Gammaproteobacteria > Moraxellales > Moraxellaceae > Acinetobacter > Acinetobacter sp. YH01006. The sequence goes on from NZ_VOYB01000036.1 coordinate 5,083, forward strand.
ATTGAAAAAGGAAGAGTATGAGTATTCAACATTTCCGTGTCGCCCTTATTCCCTTTTTTGCGGCATTTTGCCTTCCTGTTTTTGCTCACCCAGAAACGCTGGTGAAAGTAAAAGATGCTGAAGATAAGTTGGGTGCACGAGTGGGTTACATCGAGCTGGATCTCAACAGCGGTAAGATCCTTGAGAGTTTTCGCCCCGAAGAACGTTTTCCAATGATGAGCACTTTTAAAGTTCTGCTATGTGGTGCGGTATTATCCCGTGTTGACGCCGGGCAAGAGCAACTCGGTCGCCGCATACACTATTCTCAGAATGACTTGGTTGAGTACTCACCAGTCACAGAAAAGCATCTTACGGATGGCATGACAGTAAGAGAATTATGCAGTGCTGCCATAACCATGAGTGATAACACTGCGGCCAACTTACTTCTGACAACGATCGGAGGACCGAAGGAGCTAACCGCTTTTTTGCACAACATGGGGGATCATGTAACCCGCCTTGATCGTTGGGAACCGGAGCTGAATGAAGCCATACCAAACGACGAGCGTGACACCACGATGCCTGCAGCAATGGCAACAACGTTGCGCAAACTATTAACTGGCGAACTACTTACTCTAGCTTCCCGGCAACAATTAATAGACTGGATGGAGGCGGATAAAGTTGCAGGACCACTTCTGCGCTCGGCCCTTCCGGCTGGCTGGTTTATTGCTGATAAATCTGGAGCCGGTGAGCGTGGATCTCGCGGTATCATTGCAGCACTGGGGCCAGATGGTAAGCCCTCCCGTATCGTAGTTATCTACACGACGGGGAGTCAGGCAACTATGGATGAACGAAATAGACAGATCGCTGAGATAGGTGCCTCACTGATTAAGCATTGGTAACTGTCAGACCAAGTTTACTCATATATACTTTAGATTGATTTAAAACTTCATTTTTAATTTAAAAGGATCTAGGTGAAGATCCTTTTTGATAATCTCATGACCAAAATCCCTTAACGTGAGTTTTCGTTCCACTGAGCGTCAGACCCCGTATAGTGTTTTGCAGTTTAGAGGAGATATCGCGATGCATACGCGGAAGGCAATAACGGAGGCAATTCGAAAACTCGGAGTCCAAACCGGTGACCTGTTGATGGTGCATGCCTCACTTAAAGCGATTGGTCCGGTCGAAGGAGGAGCGGAGACGGTCGTTGCCGCGTTACGCTCCGCGGTTGGGCCGACTGGCACTGTGATGGGATACGCGTCGTGGGACCGATCACCCTACGAGGAGACTCTGAATGGCGCTCGGTTGGATGACAAAGCCCGCCGTACCTGGCCGCCGTTCGATCCCGCAACGGCCGGGACTTACCGTGGGTTCGGCCTGCTGAATCAATTTCTGGTTCAAGCCCCCGGCGCGCGGCGCAGCGCGCACCCCGATGCATCGATGGTCGCGGTTGGTCCGCTAGCTGAAACGCTGACGGAGCCTCACGAACTCGGTCACGCCTTGGGGGAAGGGTCGCCCGTCGAGCGGTTCGTCCGCCTTGGCGGGAAGGCCCTGCTGTTGGGTGCGCCGCTAAACTCCGTTACCGCATTGCACTACGCCGAGGCGGTTGCGGATATCCCCAACAAACGATGGGTGACGTATGAGATGCCGATGCTTGGAAGAAACGGTGAAGTCGCCTGGAAAACGGCATCAGAATACGATTCAAACGGCATTCTCGATTGCTTTGCTATCGAAGGAAAGCCGGATGCGGTCGAAACTATAGCAAATGCTTACGTGAAGCTCGGTCGCCATCGAGAAGGTGTCGTGGGCTTTGCTCAGTGCTACCTGTTCGACGCGCAGGACATCGTGACGTTCGGCGTCACCTATCTTGAGAAGCACTTCGGAGCCACTCCGATCGTGCCAGCACACGAAGCCGCCCAGCGCTCTTGCGAGCCTTCCGGTTAGAGGCCGTCGACAATGATAATCTGGATCAACGGACCTTTCGGCGCCGGAAAGACGACTCTCGCTGAGCGGCTGCGCGATCGGCGTCCGAAATCGCTGATCTTTGACCCTGAGGAAATCGGGTTCGTGGTGAAAGAAACGGTCCCCATACCAGCGAGCGGAGACTATCAGGATCTCCCCTTGTGGAGGGGACTTACGATCGCTGCGGTCAGCGAGATTCGCAGGAATTACTCGCAGGACATCATCATCCCAATGACGCTCGTGCACCCGGACTATCTGACTGAGATACTCGACGGGTTAAGGCAGATCGACGATCAGCTGCTGCACATCTTTCTGATGCTTAACGAGGACCTATTGCGTCACCGGATCTCGAACCAGACCATGCATCCTGACCCGAATCGGAATGCGGAGATTCGAGAGTGGCGATTAGCGAATGTCGCCCGATGCTTGGCCGCAAGGGAACGGCTTCCGTCCACAACCCGTGTTCTCGATAGTGGTGCACACACCAGCGATGAACTTGCAGCGATGGTGCTCGACAGACTCGATCAGCGCACCTGATCGCCTTCGACGCCTGCGCAAAGGGTAGCGCGAGGGTGGTGGTCTCAGTCTGCTTTGCGATTATTCTCCTAAGCCGTACCGCCTGACGGTCGGTTTACGTGACGCGAATGGGCGACTTCCGTTTCGGAAAAGCACCACCGCGGCATAGAGACGCCAGCTGCCGAAGCCTCCGCCTTGAAGGGACACGAACCGTCGACCCGCAAGTTGGTCTACTAAGTGATTGAAATCCAAACGCTCAGGCAAGCGGGGTGTCGGCTGTAGCGTAACGTTAAATTATAGAACCTAAAGCTCCAAATGCTAAATGGTATCAAGGGGCCAAATAGCGGCGGCTACAGTCGCCGCCTTTAACGGATAACAACCCGCAACGACTTTCGAGCCTGATTGGCTTCGCACGGCCTAGACACCAGGGTTGCACATATTTCCAGCATACAATTACACTATAGCTGGATCAAGCCCAAGGTGCACGCCGTACTACGACGCACTTGATCTAAAGTTGGCCCTTATCTCATTGAGACGGATAAAGAAACTCCTCGCAAAGCTCGATTTGTGGCTTCAGCATCGCGGTTCGGCGGTGGACCGCCGTGGTCATCGGCTTCATCGGAGTGCTTCTCGTGGTCAAGCCGGGCTATCTGCCGTTCCAATTGGGTCATTTGGCTGCCATCGGCACCGGGCTGGCCACGGACGCGGCAATCATCATCCTCAGGCGCGTCGGCGGAAAGGTGAAGACCACCAGCATGCTGGGCATCAGTGCCCGGCGCTTGCAGCGCGGCTGAGGCACGACATATGAAGGCGTAGCTGGAAACCCCCGTCAGGCCAAAATTGGCGACAGGGTCTAGATCCCTTATTCTAAAGCGCGGACCGACCCATAGTCGCTATTGGAGTGTCTCAAGCCGCAGGTCGTAGAAACGGCCGAGGCTCCTCAAATGATCGACGATGTCAGCAACAGATGGTCACGCTTTCCTTATCGCTGGCAGATTTTATCGACCACCTCACCAACACGGTCGAAGTCTTCTGCCAGCAGATCGCTCTCTGCAAAACATAGCAATCTTGTCCTACTGCGGTGATTGGGCAGCCGGTGGCGAAGATCTCATCAACGAAATCCGGGATCTGATCTTTACGCATTTCATCCTCCTGATGGCAGGGCGCCGATCGCATGATCTGAATAAGGTATGATCGTCATGGCTGACTGACCGCGCGACGCTTTCAGCGGCGTTGAGGCATAACCGGAGAGCCGCCGTTCATACGTGATGCGGCCTGCACATAGGAAACATGTCCTCACCGTAGAAGTGCAGCCGGATATGATGGCGCCGGCACAGCCAGCGGACGTTCAAAGGCTCGTCATACCTGTCATGATGCGCGTCCACGTGCGCGCAATCACCGTCAATCGACTGATGTTATCCAACATCTGTCCGAGACCCTGCCAGGCATTCCTCAGCGCGCGTGACCAAGAACAACTTTTGAGGTAGGTTGGTGCTGAGTACGGCCGCAGCCTGATAGGCTGCCGCAGCTTGGTCTTGGAAACCAAGACGCGAAAGGAAATCCGCCCGCGTCGCGTGAAAAAGCGGGTAGGTCTCCACGTCCCACTCGTCCTCAATCGCCTTAAGGACCGCCATCCCTGCAGCGGGGTTCATGGCCCACGACACAGCGACTGCTCGATTGAGGGCAACTACGTATGTAGGGCTCAACAGGAAGAGCGCGTCATATCTCGCCAGTATCTCTCGCCAATTGGTGTCTCGAAAGCTCGCAGCCCGCGCGTGACAAGCAGAAATCAACGCTTGCAGAAGATACCATCCAGTGGGAGACGACATGCGGCATGCTCGCTCAACTATCTCCAGACCTCGACGTATGAGCAATCGATCCCACAAGCCACGATCCTGACGATCGAGCGGCACTGGCAAGCCTTGACGATCTTGTCGGGCAAGCAGCCGAGAGCACTGGAGTTCCATGAGGGCTAAAAGACCAAGTACCTCAGGCTCCTCTGGCTTGATATGCGCTAGGGTCAGGACTCATTGCTCATAGCCAGAAGATAACGGTCGCAGCGAGAGCGATGGCGGAGAGAAAGGCCATTGGGCACCGGTCGTAACGCGTAGCGACACGCCGCCAGTCTTTGAGACGCCCGAACATGATCTCGATCCGGTTGCGCCGTTTGTAGCGGCGTTTGTCGTATTTGATGGTCTTCTTGCGGGATTTTCGACCTGGAATGCAGGGAGTGATCCCCTTCGCCTGTAAAGCGTCACGATACCAGTCGGCATCATAGCCACGGTCGGCCAGCAACCATTTGGCCTTGGGAAGTTCATCAAGCAAGGCGGCAGCACCGGTGTAATCGCTGACCTGGCCTGCCGTTATGAAGAAGCTGATCGGGCGACCACTCGCATCCGTTACGGCATGAAGCTTGGTGTTCATGCCGCCTTTCGTGCGTCCAATCAGGCGGCCCGCGCCCCCTTTTTTACCCGCAAGCTGGAAGCCGTGCGGTGGGCCTTGAGATAGGTCGCATCGATCATGATGGTCTTGTGCTCTGCGGCTTCAGGCACGGCCAGACCTTCCATCATCTGGATAAATACGCCCTTGTCGCCCCAGCGTTTCCAGCGGTTATAAAGCGTCTTCGCCGGGCCATATTCCTTCGGCGCATCACGCCAACGCAGCCCGTTGCGGTTGACGAAGATGATGCCGCTCAGAACGCGTCGATCATCAACGCGCTGGCGGCCATGGCTCTTGGGGAAATAGGGCTGAAGACGAGCCATTTGCTCGTCCGTCAGCCAAAACAAATTACTCATCAGTCGGGCTCCTATACGCCCATCTGAATCACAGCCGTCAGTTCAAATCAATGGGTCCTGACCCTAAAACTCTTCAATGCACGGGTCTGATCGACCTTGGGCGGCTCGGAACAGCAGATCGCTATGCCGATTTGGCACTCATGATTGCTAACGCCGAAGAGAACTGGGCAGCGCCAGATGAAGCAG
>NZ_VOYB01000037.1:0-9844 GCF_013420445.1 Acinetobacter sp. YH01006
GATTAGGCATTCTGTACCGTTAGAGTTTAGATAATTAAATACATATTGTACCGAAATTAAATATTAAGTCTATAAATACGGTTTTTGAGTTGCTTTTTAAGACTTTATTTTGTTCCGTTAGGCTATACTCTAAATTTACAGAACATCTCTTATTCGAAATTCGATCGAATGGGAGTAAAAGCCTGCCTCAATTCGAATTAATTTTACGTTTTTTAATTTTAAAAGTTCGTCGCCCAGCAAGTCGGTAAGCAAGGTCAGGATTCCGGCCGTCCAAGTGTTTAACCAAAATTGGCACACCATTCGGTGTTTTACTCATTAAATTATCATTTTCTACATACAGCACTGTTCCTCTTTGCGCTGCGGCAATAAAGCGGTCTCGAAGTACATTTGCAGCTTTGGCAGCAATACCTGATTCATTGTCATCTTCATCAATTAGATCTACTGTTGACATAGTGCCGTACTCCCAATTAGCTGATATATGAATCATATTACAAGTCGGGTAGACAGGATAAAGAACTAGAGACCTTTCTACATATAATGCTCTGATCGACACACACAATAGCTTCTTTCCACATCAAGGTAGGTATTATGTGTGATCTGAATTTTATATTTAATTTCAATAACTTATAAATATTAATGTTTGAGTTTTATTTTTGCCACATAAACAAAATAATATTTAAAATCAAATGCTTATATTTTATAAAAAATTTAAAGCTTAGCATCACACATGATAGCTACCTAAATTAGCTCCATTAGGTAGCTATCATGTGTGTCGATATTAAAAATTATGTTTAATTTCAATGTATTAATAGAATTCAACTCTTTATAATTTTGATATTTTTTTTACAAAGCACGGGATCATCTAACAGAAATTTTTTCCCTTTTTTAATCCTGGATATTTAGAATCGGTAGAAATTTCTTCACTTAAAAATTTAACTGCCTAGAGAGCAAAATGAATCCTATAACTTTTCAGAAACTGGAAAAAATGAATAAGCACTGCAAGGCTTGTGTTAAAGCCTATGCACTTTTGACTTTGTTGAGTCTGGTGACTTTTTTCATCTATTTTTTTAATCGTTTCACATTAGAAATTCTCGTTACGGACACGACTGCTCTATTTCCGGTTATCAAAATGGAAGCGTTGGCACTTGGGATAATGCACATTGTTTACTGCTTCTTTTTTAAATATGTCGATAAAAAACTTCAAATATTCGGCTTAGATTCAAATAATCTGAATGAATACATCCAGCGGAATCAGGCATTTTTCCAAAAATATTAAGGTATGGCTTCTCCAGTGGAACTCATGTCTTGTAATACATCAAAGACAAGTCTCTCAATGCCTGAGCGTGCTTTATCACGGTCTGGATCTAGCCAGGATAGCGACGGGAATTCGGCACAGAGTCCAATAAATTCCCCGTCTTGGGCGGACCATGTCACACTAAATAAATAACGAGCTTCGGTCTTAAAATCGAAAAAAGCTTTCATATATTTTGCCGCGTGTTTAGCCTCAGCTCTCAAATCGTCAATTTCTTGGCGGCTGAGATAATAATCATCAGGATATTTCTGCATGAGTTATCACCATTGTTAATTGAGATTGATTTAAAAAACATCCTATACCTCGGTTTTATTGGACTTCGCCTTCCATTTTTCGTATTTTTTGTTGAGATCTTCCGTTAATACACTCCTAAAATGAGCTTCTGCTTCTTGATATGATGAATTATTTACAATCGAACTTTTCAGTTTTTTCATATATGAAAGTTTTAAAGTCCGGGCACCATGATCAAACCAGGGCTGATTATATTTATCCTTGAATAAGCGTTTTTCTAGGTGATACAAATTTCCGATCTGCTGACGTACCCCACGGTAGCCTAAATAGCCCTCCAAGGCCCGGAAATGGCGTTCAAAATAGGCTTTCTTCTCATCCAGACTGGCATTTTTTTCAATCAGGCTCTGAAACCGCAAAACGACCCTTTTCCCTTGTTCTAGTTGTTCCTTATAGGCTTTATCAGTCAAACGCCAGGTCCAATCTGTGACATGTTTTTCATTGGTCCAATTCTTGGCTTGAAGCTCTTTAATGCTTTTCTTCGGCTTGGTCAGACGTACCAGTTCATATCTACCACAGCTGATTGGATTAACCTCACCAATGTAACTAAAAGACTCTGAACTTGGACAGATCTCAAAGATTTTACGGTTAATCTTCAATAAATCTTGTTTGTCTGTTTTGCTCAAAACTTTTTGAGTTTTTTCATCCAATAAGAAAGCATCACTGGTTCGACAAAACAGGTAAGCCTCTACTTGCACCAAAAAAGCAGGTTCATTTTTATCAAATTTTTCCCAGCATTCACTCTCACTCAGTCCTGGTAAATAACTATAAGTGAAATGAACCAGCAAGCTAAAAACTGGCTCACTGTTCAATCTTCTTCGATAGGTTTGTTGGGCTGTTTCCAGTAAATGATAACGCTCAATCCATTTTGAAATCATACGGCTTGCTTCATCAGTATTCATATTCAATATGAATTTCTTAGCAACAAGATCATATTCGTTCGTCATCATTCCCATGACATGTTTTGTAAAATCTTTAGGAACATAGCTGTAATAAATCATTTTTTTATTACTCTTAAAGTGATTTTAATAAAGTGATTCTATAAGAGATTTATAAAAGATATTTATTAAAAATTCTATAAGAAATTCTTAAAGTCTCAAAAATGCAATTTTTGAGACTTTAAGCATGATTGCGAATCACCTTCGGAGATTCTATAAATAGCAGTTCCCCAAAATGGGCTTGACGACCGCAACTTGATCAAATATAAAACTTTTAGGGTCTTTGATTTTTTGCGTGGACTGCCAATCCATGAGCCAATTCTTTTCTGTTTGGTTCCTGGGTTGCCTACCCATGAATCAGACACACTCCCCCTTCTTGAGGATTGCCAGTCTTTGAGAAGCTTTAGTGGTGAAGCTGCGTGCGTGAGGAAACTCTAGCTGGCGCGGCTACACTAGGGGCTGGCGGGTGTGACTCCCGCTTTCTACCTGTTCACTCATTTTGATGAATGAACACCCTCCACTCCCAAGGTGGAGGTCAGTTGGGCGACAAGGACACGGGATCACGGTGACGTGGCGGTGGGAGTAACTTCCCTCCTAGGCTGAAAGGGCCAAAACCCTGTATTAAAACAGACAGTCAGAGGACTCACGGAATGAGTAACCTCGTGAATAGCTGATAACCAGACGCTTCAAGTCAAAAACAAAAATAAAGACAAGGGCGTAGGTTATACCCACAGGTGGGCTTTTGAGGGCATCGTGAGGTGTCAGGGTTGCAAGGCGAAAGCTGGCGCAATCGGTACTCGATTTTAGGTAGAACAGTGAATTTGTCGGAAGACATTCTGTTTTGCTGTCGAGATCAATGGATAGCTCAAGCCTGTAAGGTCGTCAACATGGTGCTTTTTAGGCTGTGTATGTCGATATGGGTAAGGCGTGAACGTGGATGATTATTAACTACATATTGCATTGTATAAACCTGATACGACTTGGAACTGCGATCGGGGGAGATAGGAATGTAGGTGTTGTATGTAGGAGATCGGCACGGGTTCTGCCAGTTTTCAGGCAACTGAAAACAACTGTTTTAATACTAACTTGGGAAGCAGTTTTGTTTAATGACGAAGCCGTATTGCTTAAAGATTTCTCTTTAATTTGAAGAGGTCTTTATTCAATCGGAGGCAACTTCCGAAAACAGAACTGTGGGAGAGTGACTTAGTAGGGCTTTGCTGTAATGGCAAAGGAAGCATTTCAATTCGAGTGAAAGGCGAGCGTTGAAATGAGTAACGAAAGGACACGCCATTAAGTTGGAGTGTGTAAGAGAATTGGAAGAATGTGGTTTGAGGATGAAGTTTGGCAACTTCATAGACTTGGCGGTCTAAACCCTCCAGCCACATTTGTAAAAATCGACCTAGAAGATCAGATTCGAGTGGCATCGGATCCAGAAATTCCAAGAACCTTGAGAAAACAAGTCAAATCAAAGTCTTTGATCCGACTTTTTAAAAACGGTTAGTGGGGACCTCACTTAAAAAATCCTGACGCAGCCGATTCTGCTGAACGAAATTAAAAATCTGTGTGTCCCTCATCACACATAAATAACTGAGATCAAAGTCCTGAGTACGACTATAAACTGCTTTCCATTTTGCGCTGATTTGCGTTTTAAGCCATTTTCTCTATTTGATATAGGTAATCTTGATAATCAGTGAAAAAACGCGTCTACCCCCTATTTTTTGCCTCTAATCGTTATATCAGAGCGAGTGTCTACGAGCGAACATCAAAAAGTCGTGCCTAGACTCCCTGAAAAACAGCTTTTTAGGCTGTGAAGTCAAAAAAGGCGTAAATCATATGTAGAAAATTGAGCCTAGACCGAGCGAAGCGAGCAAAAAAGTACTATGAGCGAAGCGAATTCCGAGTTGCTTTTGCTTTTTCTAAAACTCACGAAAATATTAACCAAAAAATTGCCCCTCGAATCGAGCGAAAGCGAGATTCAATAGAGTTTGAGCGAAGCGAAAACCAAGGGCAATTTTTCATGATTCACGTTTTTAATTATTTTTAAATACTTTTAATGTTTTTAGATGCTCTGTAGCCCTATAAAATAAAGGGTTACAGAGCTTATACATGGACGTTTATCTTGCTATACATGGACGTTTATCTTGCTATACATGGACGTTTATCTTGCTATACATGGACGTTTATCTTGCATATATTGACAAATATTATAATGTCAATTTTAAGGTTGAATTATAAACCACCTAATTGCAATAAGTGTTTGTATTTAATGAATTTTTATTAATTCCGATTATATATTAGATATTTAATAAATATTAAATACATAATATCAAAGATATTATCTTAAAATATCTATATATATTATTGTTTTTATTATAAATAATAGATTAGATAATATATTAAATAGACATTTTATAACCTATTATTTTTAATATACATGGACGTTTATCTTGCTATACATGGACGTTTATCTTGCATAACCTAAAAAATCATTGACATCAAAATATAGTGTCAATATATTGACATCAAATGATCACGTCAAAATAAAGATATGAAAAATACTGTCGTCAAAGATAATGCTTTAATCAATGCTAGTTACAACCTAGATCTAGCAGAGCAAAGACTAATCTTATTAGCTATTGTTGAAGCTAGAGAAAGTGGAAAAGGTATCAATACAAACGACCCACTCGTTGTTCATGCTGAAAGTTATGCACATCAATTTAATGTTCATAGAAATACGGCTTATACAACATTGAAAAATGCTTGTAATGCACTGTTCTTACGTCAGTTTAGCTATCAAGAAAAAAACTCTAAAAACATAGAACATATTAAATCTAGATGGGTTAGTGAAATCAGATATATAGAGAATGAAGCCGTGGTTAAACTTATTTTTTCCCCAGCCATTGTTCCATTAATTACAAGATTAGAAGAACATTTTACTAAATATGAGCTAGAACAAATTAGTAATCTGAGTAGTGCTTATGCAATCCGTTTATATGAGCTTTTAATAGCGTGGCGAAGTACAGGTAAAACGCCAATTTTTGAATTAGCCGATTTTAGAGAAAAATTAGGAGTTGATAAAACAGACTACGCGATAATTTCTGATTTAAAAAAACGAGTACTAGATATTTCAGTTAAACAGCTTAATGAACACACTGACATCACTGTTGAATACGAACAACATAAAAAAGGACGTTCAATTTACGGCTTTTCATTTTTATTTAAAAACAAGCAAACAGAGCAGAATTTAAACTCGACACGAGATCCAAATACCGTAGATCTTGTTTCAAAAATGACTAAGGCTCAGCGACATTTATTTGCTAATAAACTCTCTCAATTACCTGAGATGAGTAAGTACTCCCAAGGCACCGAAAGCTTTCCGCAATTTGCAATTCGTATAGCTGACATGCTGCAAGATCCACATCGTGCTAAAGAACTGTATCCATACTTAGAAAAAGTGGGATTTATGTCAGCTACTAAAAACAATGCTGTTAACAACTAAACTCTCAGTGAGTGAAGGATCCAGAATTAAAATCTGAGACTAAATAATTAAACTATAGTCATATAAGGAATTTGAAATGCTTATTGATGCAATTGCTTTATTAAGTGCTAAAAAAAATACTAAAGGTTATTCAGCTCATATCCAAATTGAGACTTCTGACGGTTCAGAAATTAGTGGCTCTATACAATTAGATCATGAATGGGATTATCAACTCGGCTTTTTGAGAGATTTAATAAATACAGAAGAAGATATGCGTTTTGTTGATAGAACCTTTACCAGTGAGGATTTTAGAAATGGTGTTTTAGGTTACTTAAGCAATTAGGCTTTAAACCTTGAGTGTATTAAAGAATACACTTGTTGTATTCTTTAATACGTCTCCTAAATACACAGTAATACAGTATGAAAACAAGTACAAAATACAGTGTTAGTGATGCTGCAACACTGTATAAAAAATCTCGGGCCACACTCTACAAAGATATAAAAAACGGAGTATTAAGTCGTGATCATGATGGTTCTATCGACTTCTCAGAATTACTTCGTGTCTATGGTGAGCCTTTTGGTGGAAAACACCCAAAACGTATTGACATGTCTCCGATACAAAACCTAGATACACCTGAATACAATGATAAAACAGTGGAAGAACTCAAAAATCAGATTGAGTTTCTAAAGAAACAACTAGAAAAGGCAGAAGATAGAGAAGCAAAAGCTAATTCTCGCATCGACACACTCCTGACCCTCATTGAAATGAAACCATCCCAAGCCACTACAGCTAATAATCATCAACCTGAAACAGATATAGCGATAGATCCAAAACTAGAAACCAAACCTAAAGATGATGGATTGACTATTCCGGTTGAAAAAGAAAACAAGCGAATCCCTGTTCCTGAACACGTAGACCCAGAACCGGAAAAAAGAGGCTTCTGGAGCCGCTTCTTTAAGCCATATGGCTGATCTGATTGTTCACCTGGGCTTATTAAAACCGTGGAGCATTGCTCAAGAAGTAAGCGTGGAACGTGAAAAATCACAAAAAAAGCCCACCTTGGGGAAGGTGGGCTATCAACTAGAAACTACAGCATTGATTTCTAAGTGGAATTATAACGCATTTCGTATAACGTGTATTATGTTAATTTTAGAAAATCTAAAATAATTATTGATAATTTTTTTTTGAAAATTTAACATACCTTCCGATTGGTATTTTAGGTATGATTACTTATGAACAGTGTGTTACTCGCTTATGTATTACTTGGATTTGCAATAGTTTCCGAAGTGATTGGAAGTAGTTTTTTAGTTAAATCGGAAGGGTTTACAAAACTTTTTCCAAGCGTGATGGTCTTTATTGGCGGATTCAAGCGGCAAGTGCAACAGTATAAAAACCAGCCATAACTTCACTCGGTGTATACCAACCTAGTGTTTTTCTAGGACGATGGTTGAGTGCAAATTCTATCTGCTCTATTTGTTCGTTTGACACGCCATCAAACGATGATGATTTTGGCAGATATTGACGGATTAAACCATTCGTATTTTCATTTCTAGCTCGCTGAATAGACTTGTAAGGATCAGCAAAATACGTCTCTATGCCAGCATCAGTAATTCTTTTGTGTTCGGAAAATTCTTTGCCATTATCAAATGTCACACTATAAGCATGGCTCATTTGTAAACGATCTAATGCACAAGTAATCGTTTGAGAGGATGCTCTTGTTGGCCCTAAATGAACAATATGTACATACAGGCTCTTTCGATCAACGAGAGTCAATAAAGCACCTTTATGATGTTTACCAATCACCGTGTCACCTTCGAAATCTCCTAAACGTTGTCGTTGATCAATGACCTGGTCTCGGCAGTGAATACTTGTTTTATCAATGATTTGACCCCTACGATCCGTGTTTTTGTAACCGCGTTTTCGATATTTCTTCTGATGCCTTAAATGTAGATGAAGTTTACCGCCTTTTGATTTATCTTGATAAATGTACTGGTAAATCCACTCATGTGAAGGTACATCCAGCCAACCGCGTTGTGTTAAAGCACCTGAAATTTGTTCGGGTGACCAGTCCAAACCAATCAAATAATCAATATAAGCGAAGGCAAATGCTGTCATTGATGATGAAGGACGGTACCGTCTTTGACTTGCAAATTTAGCTGCCTGTTGAGCTCTATATCCACGTTGCCCAGTATTTCTTTTTAATTCACGGTAGATGGTTGATCGTGAACGTCCTAATTCCCGAGCAAGGGTAGCGATTGAACTTTTACTTTTCAAAGTAGCATAAATTTCGTATCTTTCATCTTGAGAAAGTTGGGTGTATTTCTTCATTGTGTGCTTTCCAATTGCGAGTTGAAAAAGTCTAATGATTCTATGAATACACCTAACTTTTTCAACTAACTACAAATGTGTTGCACTTGGGATTTGAATCTGCGATTTTTTTTAGCACGGCATTTTATTTATTATCACAAGTTATTAAAACAATCCCTTTAGGTATCGCATACGCTATATGGGCTGGTGTTGGGATTGTTCTAACTGCTGTAGTTGGCTACTTTGTTTTTAAACAGACACTAGATAATCCTGCTTTAATTGGAATTGGTTTTATCGTATCTGGCGTAATAATTATTAATTTATTTTCGCAATCAGCAGGTCATTAAGTGAAAGAAATTCGGCAACAAAAGAAGCAACCAGAGGTTATTCGAAAGCGCATCCTTGAACAGGCAACTATTCTTGTTTCTCAAAAGGGTATTTCTGGTGTTTCTATTCAAAATATTGCTACAGCAGTAGGTATAACAAAAGGGGGGGTATTTCACCATTTCCCGAATAAAAAAAATTTGATAGAAGAAATGTTCAATCAAATAATTCTTGATTTAGATCAAACAGTTGAATACTTGATTAAACGCGATCCAACAGAATATGGTAAATTCACACGAGCTTATATTCATAGTTCTTTTATCCATCAAATAGATGGGGTGGTTTCTGCTTGGTCAGCGTTATCAATGACTATGATCACAGAGCCTACCTTTAATAAAATTTGGATGGAATGGCTAAAAAATAGATTATCTCAACATGCAGAAACGGATAGTCATCCTGATTTAGAGTTACTTCGTTTAGCAGCAGATGGGTTGTGGCTACAAAGTATTACCGGAGTCATTGATGATGAGCAATGTTCAAAATTAGAAGACGATCTGCTTAATCGAACCTATTTAACATAAAATCTCTTATTCGAAATTTGAACTGTAAGCCCCAGATAGAAAAATCCAGTGCATAGAACGGCACTGTTGCAAATAGGCTGACATGATAAGCTAAATATCTTATTTATTTCGAGATACAGCAGATGAATCCCTTCCACGGTCGGCACTTTCAAGGTGAAATCATTCTTTGGGCTGTTCGTTGGTATTGTAAATATGGCATCAGCTATCGTGAACTTCAGGAAATGCTGGCCGAACGTGGAGTGAATGTTGATCACACCACAATTTATCGCTGGGTTCAGCGTTATGCTCCAGAAATGGAAAAACGTTTACGTTGGTATTGGCGTAATCCTACAGATCGACATTTATGGCATCTGGATGAAACTTACGTAAAAGTGAATGGCAAATGGGCATATCTATACCGTGCAGTTGACCAACGTGGCCATACTCTTGATTTCTATCTTTCTGCTAGACGAAATACCCATTCAGCTTATTGTTTTCTTGGAAAAATTTTAAATAATGTGAAGAAGTGGCAAATTCCACAAGTGATCAACACGGATAAAGCACCCACATATGGACGTGCTTTATCACGGTTAAAACGGGAAGGTAAATGTCCACCAGACCTTGAGCACAGGCAGA
>NZ_VOYB01000038.1:0-9274 GCF_013420445.1 Acinetobacter sp. YH01006
AGAAGAATGTCGAAAAATTGCCATGTAAAATACTTCAATAATGTTAATTATATGGCTCTAGACTAACATAATCATTCTGCTAGTCTTAGAGCCTTTCCTAAAATTAACATAATACACCTTATACGAAATCATTAATAAAACCTTAATATAATCAATGTATTATTCTGTACAAAAAAGCCTAAGAGACCACTCTTAGGCTTTTTCAGTGATTTTTCGTGTTCCACGCTCAATAACTAAGCAATGTTCCACAAGTTTATTCAGTTTTAATAAACCTCATCCGGTTTTTTGATGAGTCATTATTTCATGTGCTTGCACTGAAATTGGCTCATCAAAAAATTGGAGTCCTGGCTAACCATAAGGAAGGAAGAAACGGCTCAGGAAGCCCCTCTTTTTAGGCTCAGGCTCAACGTGTTCAGGGACAGGGATACGTTTATTGTCTTTCTGAGGAGTAGTCAATCCGTCATAGTTTGACTCAGTCTGTGGCCGAGGATCTGTTGCTATATTCGAATTAGTAGATTCATTTAGTTGATTAATATTTTCTTGTTTTGGCTGTTCTAAGGTGCCCTTAAACTCAATTCTATGAGTAAGATCTTCAATATGTTGCATCAAAGACTTTTCTCTTTGATTTGCTAACTCTAACTGATTTTTGAGTAAAGAAATTTGATCTTTTAATACATTTTCAACTTCAGATTGAACGTGTACTTGTACATCCTTTTGAACTTGTTCAGTACGTGCACTGGACTGAACACCGACTGGATTGCCATAAACTCTGATAAGTTCAGACAAGTCTATAAGTCCATCATGATCTCTTGATAATTCACCACTTTTTAAAGCCTCGTATATTGTTGTACGTGATTTTTTAAAGGCTTTACTTGCGTCCATAACGCTAAATTTTGTTGTGTTCAATGGAATCCCTCAGTGCGTGTACAAGGATGTTTATGTGAACATCCAATCTGAACATGAAGTTTATTTTGTATTAAAGCCTACTTTTTTTAGATATGGGAGTAGTTCTTCAAATTTTTGTGGATCTCGTAGCATTTCAGAAATTCGAACTGCAAATTGTGAGTAGCTTTCAGTACCTTGAGAATATTTATTCATCTCTGGAAGCTCAGACAGTTTACTGGCAAAAAGATGACGCTGTGCATCGGTAAATTTTGAGAAAATATCAAGAGCAGTTTGCTCTTTGTTATGAGCTATAACGACTTTTTTCAGTTTAAAGTTGAATGAAAAACCAGAAATATTACGTCCCTTTTTATGTTGCTGACATTGGACGTTAATATCCGTGTGTTCATTAATTTGGGCAATAGCTAGATTTAATACTCGATCTTTGAAATTTCCCATTCTTGTATATTCATCATCAAGAACGCCTATTTTTTGTCTGAACTCTGCTAGTTCGATAATTGGAGTTTGACCCGTACTACGCCAAGCAATTAATAATTCATACAACCGCACAGCATAAGCACTGCTGAGATTACTAATCTGTTGTAACTCATATTTAGTGAATTGTTCTTCTAAACGTGTAATAAGTGGCACGATTGCAGGGGCAAATATTAACTTTACTGTAGCCTCATCATCGATATATCTAATCTCGCTCACCCAGCGACTTAAAACATTCTCTACATTTCCTCTTTTATTAATTTCTTGATAGCTAAATTGACGTACAAATAGATCCTTACAAGCATCTTTTAACGCTTGGTAAGCTGTTTGTCTTGCAACATTAAATTGATTTACATAACTCTCAGCATGCACTTCTAAGGGGTCATTTGCATTGATTCCTCGACCACTATCTCTTGCTTCGACGATAGCTAATAAGATCAAACGTTGTTCTATTAAGTCTAAGTTATAACTCGCATTAATTAAGGCATTATCTTTAACTACTAAGTCCCGCATTTTATTTGTCTACATTATTACTTATGAATATAAATCTATAATAATAAATATGTAGATTAATGCAAGGTAAACGTAGTTAAATCTACAAAAAAAATAATGTAGATTATTGGTAGGTAAACGTAGTCATATTGGTAGGTAAACGTAGTCATATTGGTAGGTAAACGTAGTCATATTGGTAGGTAAACGTAGTCATATAAGATCTAGAAGCCTTTATTTACAAAGTCTTGAGCATGTCTAAAAGCATTTAAAAGCTTAAAAATAATTAAAAGCCCAGGGAATGAAAAATTGCCCTTGGTTTTCGCTTCGCTCAAACTCTATTGAATCTCGCTTTCGCTCGATTCGTCGGGGCAATTTTTGGTTCATGTTTTCGTGACTTTTAGAAAAAGCAAAAGCAACTCGGAATTCGCTTCGCTCATAAGCTTTTTTTTCTCGCTACGCTCGGTTTAGGGATCAAAATTGGAAAGTTCGCACCCATTCGGGATGCTCTGTAAAGCAGGTGATTGATGGATAGGGAGCTTGTAATCAGGGAAAGGGATGGGCAAATTTTCTCAGTTCGCTCGTAGACACTCGCTCTGTTTAGCGACTCATGCCACGAGATTTCATTCTAGGCGCATGTTGCTGTGCTTTGAGTTGTTGTTCTTGTCTGAGTTTCAGCTGTTGTTCTGCTTTGATCTCATTCACACATTTTTTAATGACTTGATAGGTTGAGTATAGAGTCTGGTATTGCTTGGCTTTGGCCGGATGTTGTTGTTGGTACTGCTTCCAGGCATGTTCTTTGAACTTTTCATTTTCCAATAAATCCTTCATACCATGTTTTTTCTGGTGTTCATGCTGACCTTTTAGCTTTTTGTGTTCCTGATAAACCTCGTCACGTTGGGATTCCCAGGCTTTTTTTCCAAACAGTAAGGGTTTGTTCTGGGTTAATTCATTGTGTTGATCGACCAGACTTTGCAACTTGTCATGACTTTGTTTGAGTCTGTTTTTCACGATGTCTTGGGCGAGCTGCTGACTAAACTCATTTTTATGCTTTTGCATCTTGCCCAAGTTGTTTTCTGCCTTTTTAAAAACATCCTGCATAAATTCTAGGTCTAGATTCGCGTCTTTTGCGCTGATTTCGCGATTTAGCACTTTGCCAAGGGTTTCCCTCTGTTTTTCTTCAAACAGGGCTTTTTCGTCAATTGGTGGCGTTTTAGCACTATTTTTGATTTGGATCTGCTGTTCAGTTTTTAGTGTATTGAGTTTGATCTCATTTTCAGCAATCAGCAGATCCATATTTTTGCCGTATTGCAACTGAGCCTGATTTCTCTGTTTGATTTCGTCATTGCTTCGGCTGATTTCGGTCTCAATCCCTTTTCGGCGCAGTTCGGTGACTTTCGGCCCTTCGTGCAGCGTGGCTTCTAAACCATTCTCCTGGTCTTTGTAGCTGCGGTGGTCGACTCGGGCAGTGTATCCAGCCAGATCCAGGTGCATATTGCAGATATCGGCAAAGTGTTCGCGCCAGTGTTCGATTTCTCCACTGTGTTTCTGATCCAGTTCCCGGGTTTTCTCGGTGAAGCCTTCCGGAGTAAGTTTGCGTGTGCTCATCAGGATATGCGCGTGATAATTGCGTTCATCACTACCAGATCCAGTATGCGGTGCATGAATACAGGCATCGACTGCTACCTGATGTCTGTCCACGATACTGGCGCATAGCTCTTTGAGCATGGCCAGGCGTTGTTCCTGATTTAATTCACTTGGAAAAGCGATTTCAAATTCTCGGGCAACTGTCGAGTTTTTTCGGGTTTCCCGTTGTTCAACTTCGTTCCAGAGTCTTTCCCGGTTTTTTAAATGTTCTGGTGCGCCTTCGGGTAAATAAATTTCTTTATATTCCACACCTGTTTTTCGGCTGTAATCATGTTCTCGGCCCTCACGTTCACAATAGATCTTTTCACCTGCCCGATAGGCAATCGCAGCAGTAGCGGAACGCCCTGCTGATCGTGCTACGGTTTTGACTGAAAAGTGGTAAATCGCCATGCCTATTTTTCGCTTTTAAATTTTCACGTAGTGAAATACAACCGTGGATACGGTTGTCGGGGTATTGGGGAGACCCCAATCGGACTTGCAAACGAAGTTTGCATAAGTGCGCTCTTCGAGGAAAACATTACTATACATATAGCACCTTGAATGCATATTCAAGTGCGCTTATGTTAGGGATGGTTTCCCAGGATGATGGTATTGGATTAATGAGCGTTACTGAAACACTAGACAGCAAAATTAAAGCCCAGGAAGAAAAGCTGAAACAGCTCAAAGCTCAAAGACAGGCAGCACTAGCAAGAGAACGAGCCAAAGAGAAAGAACAGGCTCGAAAGGATGATACTAGACGCAAAATTTTAATTGGATCCTGTATGTTAAAAATCACTGAAGATGATGAACAAGCCAGAGCTAAACTAATTGCTCAGATGGATAAGTATTTAACGGATGAGCGTGACCGAAAGCTTTTTAATCTATAAATTTTGAGAGATGAGTAGTGGAAGATTCAACACTTAATGAGTTAATACGTAATACAGAATTATTCTTTGAACATCACTGGAATGTAGATCTATTAGGAAAGCCTCCTGAATGGTCACCAGTACATTTTAATTTTGGAAAAATTCCTAATTACGATAAACAAGGTGTATATGCGTTTATCAAAGGAGATTTAGTGACTTATATCGGTGTTGGGACTTCTAGAGGGGCTGGCCGTTATCGTGGTAATGGCTTAAGCGCCAGGGTAATGAAATATTGCCGATGGAATGAAGATAAAACTGAATATATTGCGATAGATCCAAGACTGAAAGATGCTGGATCCATCATTACAATAGGCTTTGAACGTGATACGGCTTATTTAGCAAATGCCTTAGAAGTTTTTCTTATCTCTAAAATCCAACCTGTCCACAATGTGGTTAAAGTTGGTATGTAATTTCGCATAAGAGATTTTATGTTAAATTTTTTATATCAAAATTTCAAAGTGTACTGATGAGTACACTTTGAATGGGTTCTAACACCCGAATTTCGTATATGAGATTTTATGTTAAATTTTTTATATCAAAATTTCAAAGTGTACTGATGAGTACACTTTGAATGGGTTCTAATACCCGAATTTCGTATAAGAGATTTTATGTTAAATAATAAAAGGCTCTAACTGAGAGTGAGAGCCTTTATTCTTAAATTTTTTTATCTATTGTGATAAACCATGTGCCGTTATTACGCTCATAAAGTGGTAAATTGCTGTCAATTTTTTGATATCTATAATTTAACTTGGGAGTAAAACCTTTCCACTGCCATTGCTTACGCCAAGCAGCTATACCAACTTCATATTCACTGTCTTTGCGTTGAATACCATACCAAATATTATCTGCTAAAAAATTACGCTTAGAATAACGTATGTTGCTACTAATACCCAATGAGTCCCCAAAGTATAAAAAACCACTTCGTATACCTTTCTTATTGGATGATTCTGCTTCGTCCGCTAAGCGATCTTGCATCCAGTCTAAGCCACTATATATGAGTAATTTTGATTTCGGTTGATACAGCATCAATGCAGCCTGACTATTAGCATGACCATTATAATATTGTGCAAGATCTGAATCCTGATATCGTTTTTGGATATGAGTTGTATTCGCAGAAACTTGCCAACGATTTGATAATAATCGGTTATATTCTAATCCTGCACCATAGTTATGACTGTAACGACTATCACCTAGTATATTTTGCCCAATAAATGGAATTATGCCTAAGGATTGCTTAAGATCTTTATACTTGTAACCAGTATCGATACGTAAGGTTTGCTCACTAAATTCTGTATTATCCCAATAATGAATACCGTTTAATGCTGCATTAAAATATACATAATGATTGCTCATCATATTTTGTTCACGTGATGCATTCAGCGTATAACCGATACCTTCTGCCTTTTGTGGTAGTGATTCCTGATCACGTATGAAAGTTGCTTCTCCAATAGAAATCTCTTTTATACTCGATGATTGATTAACATTATCTGTTTTTTCAAAATTAAAATTTACGTTTGGTTGCCATCCTTGAGACTCTTCCATAGTACTCAATAGCTGATCTATTAATGCTTGGATCTGAGTAGGAAGAAAAGGTCTTATTGCTCTAAATTCATTTTTAGCTTCAGTATATTGTTTATTTTCAAATAACATCATGGCTAGATCAAAACGGGGATAATATAAATTTGGATTCTTTGTAATAATCGCTTTGTACATTTCTATGGCTTTCTTTTGCTTTCCTTGAAAACGATATAAAGCACCTAAGCCATACTCGTATAAAATGTGATCGTAATTATCAGTTTTTCTGTATTTATCTAGTAGTTTCTCAAGTTCTTTCCAGTCTTTATCAATAATGGCTTGATTAATATAATCTTCTAAACTTGAGTTTGGAGGTAGTGTAGAAAGCTTTAAATCTTTATCTACTGTTTTTTTAAGTAATAATTCAGGTTGAATAAATGAATCTTGCTCAAAAAATACTGTTTGAGCTGGTGGTAATTCTTGAGAAAATGCAGTGCTAGAGAATGTTACTGAAAGAATTACTACATATTTGATATTCATCAAATGGCTACCAATAGAATGACAAAAACCGTCTGAAATTATATTTAATTTCAGACGGTCTATAGATAAGTGGGGACTAAAATAAGATTTTATTTAGTAATTTCACCACGTGTACCACCAAAGCCAACGGTATCTTTACCATTAAAAATGACTTTACCAGCGATTTCTTCAGCTTTTTTGCCATAAAAGTCTAATGAATATGTACCAGTATTTGTTAATTGTTTAGCTGTTGAAGTGATTCCAGTTCCAGAAATAGAACCTTGTTCTAGGCTAATAGTATTACCTAAGCCAGTGATTGATCCTGAGCCTAAGCGATTAGTAAAGTTGATATCATAATTAAGAATGCCATTGTTAGTAATATCAAAAGCTTTACCAACGTAAGTTGCTGTACCTATATTTGGAATAGCAGACTCTTGAGTTTTTAAGCCTTTAATATCAATGGCTAGATTAGTTGTTACAGATTGATAGTTATTAACAGTTCTATCATTTTTTGTATAATTACCTAGTACAACTGAATAAGGTTGATTATAAATTGCTGAGCCACGATAACCTATTTCAGTAACTGACTGATAGATACCGTTTACAATTGATTTCGAAGAAGATGAGCTAACTTGACTCTCTGAGCGAGTAATTTTTTCAACTGGATATAAAGAATCAGAAATATCTTTAGCAGCAGAAATTTCAGCTTTTTCAATATTAATAATAAGAGTATCTAAAGCTGTTTTAGCTGTAACGGCATCAGATTCTTTATTTTCTTCTGCATAAGCAGTAGCTTGCTGATTATTTAAACCTGCTTTTTTGGCATTATTTAAAAGAACTAGACGATTAGCTTCGATTGCAGCAGCCTTCTCAGCAGCAGCTTTCTCAGCAGCAGCCTTCTCAGCAGCAGCCTTCTCAGCAGCAGCCTTCTCAGCAGCAGCCTTCTCAGCAGCAGCTTTCTCAGCAGCAGCTTTCTCAGCAGCAGCCTTCTCAGCAGCAGCCTTCTCAGCAGCAGCCTTCTCAGCAGCAGCCTTCTCAGCAGCAGCCTTCTCAGCAGCAGCCTTCTCGGCAGCAGCTTTCTCAGCAGCAGCCTTCTCAGCAGCAGCCTTCTCAGCAGCAGCCTTCTCAGCGGCAGCCTTTTCAGCGGCAGCTTTCTCAGCAGCAGCCTTTTCAGCAGCAGCCTTCTCAGCGGCAGCTTTCTCAGCAGCAGCCTTCTCAGCAGCAGCCTTCTCAGCAGCAGCCTTCTCAGCAGCAGCCTTCTCAGCAGCAGCCTTCTCAGCAGCAGCCTTCTCAGCGGCAGCTTTCTCAGCAGCAGCTTTCTCAGCAGCAGCCTTTTCAGCAGCAGCCTTCTCAGCGGCAGCTTTCTCAGCAGCAGCCTTCTCAGCAGCAGCCTTCTCAGCGGCAGCTTTCTCAGCAGCAGCTTTCTCAGCAGCAGCCTTTTCAGCAGCAGCCTTCTCAGCGGCAGCTTTCTCAGCAGCAGTCTGTTCAGTAATTACTGGAGAAGTAGATGTTGTTGAATGATTTCCACTACTACTACAAGCAGCAGTACTTAGTGCCAAAATAATAGCAGCACTTAGCTTTGTTAAATTCATTGATTGCATAGATACCCTAAATTACATTATGGATTTAATGTATAATTAATGTTTGTTTGTATTACATTACGTTTCAACTTATTATAGTAAATATCTAACTAAAAGAAATGAGTATTTTTTAAGGAAAATTTTTTTTATAAGTATTTAATTTTATAGAATAAACTATCAATATTCTCGATATTAATGAATACATGATAAATCAGATTTAACACGAGTTTTAATACTGATGGTTAAATTTCATTAAGAACCAAAAAATTAATATATGTTATTAAAATTAAAAAATTGGAGCCTAAGCTCCTATTTTTATTTATTATTTTTTAAATCTTTTAACATTGCTTCACGCAGAATTTTATTCATGCGTGTTTGATAGCCCTTCCCTTGTGCTTTTAACCATGCAAGTACATCAGCATCAAGACGAACAGAGGTTTGTTGCTTCACTGGACGATAGAATTGATTGTGGCGTACAGCATTACTCCAGTCTGTAATTTCAGGAATATCTGAGAGATCTAGCTGTTCGTCAGGAACCGTTCCCTTAGCAAGCAAGCGTTCAATTTCAGCATCTTGCTTGTCGCTGAATTTTTCATTCAGTTCTTTGCGTGAATATCTAACCATGCTCATATCTATCTCGCTCCGCCTTAGTTACTTGTCTTGCACTAATGATTCGTATGATTTCACAGTCATCTTCATCAAAGATGGTATGAGCTACTAAGAGCATTAGTACGCCTTTCACTTTTCCAATGGTCTGCCAACGTTCTTCACCATCGGTATGTCTGTCCTGGATTGAGATCCTTAATGGATCATCAAAAATAAGGCTTGCAGTTTCGAAAGAGACATCATGTTTTTTCTGATTCTTTCGACTCTTTGCCTCATCCCATTCGAAATACTGTTCCATAAAAAACATTCAAATTTGTATATACAATAATGTATCACAGAATTGTATCACTCAACCCAATTGGTGTAATTTTTAGTCAAAAGTATTGGCAAAATATTACAGAATCGAACATAAAAAAGCCGACTTGTTTCAAAATCGGCTTTTTGCTCATTTTTGGATTTTTCTTGTTTTATTAAGTTATTGATATTTATATTAATATACAAGTGTATTGCGTATAACCTCCATTATGTTAAATAGAGGGAAAATCTATTTTTAAAGTGATAAAATTATTGTAGTTATTTTAAGAATAGCTGCTTTTGATACTTGATCATCTATCCTAATTAAAAACTGTTTTTTAA
>NZ_VOYB01000039.1:0-9174 GCF_013420445.1 Acinetobacter sp. YH01006
CGCTCATTAATCCAATACCATCATCCTGGGAAACCATCCCTAACATAAGCGCACTTGAATATGCATTCAAGGTGCTATATGTATAGTAATGTTTTCCTCGAAGAGCGCACTTATGCAAACTTCGTTTACAAGTACGATTGGGGTCTCCCCAATACCCCGACAACCGTATTCACGGTTGTATTTCACTACGTGAAAATTTAAAAGCGAAAAACAGGCATGGCGATTTACCACTTTTCAGTCAAAACCGTAGCACGATCAGCAGGGCGTTCCGCCACTGCTGCAATCGCCTATCGGGCTGGTGAAAAGATCTATTGTGAACGTGAAGGCCGAGAACATGACTACAGCCGAAAAACCGGTGTGGAATACAAAGAAATTTATTTACCAGAAGGCGCACCAGAGCATTTAAAGAATCGAGAAAAACTCTGGAACGAAGTTGAACAACGGGAAACCCGAAAAAACTCGACTGTAGCCAGGGAATTTGAAATTGCCTTTCCAAGTGAACTGAACCAGGAACAACGTCTGGCCATGCTCGAAGAATTATGTGCCAGCATCGTGGAAAGACATCAGGTAGCAGTCGATGCCTGTATTCATGCACCGCATACCGGATCCGGCAGTGATGAGCGCAATTATCACGCCCATATCCTAATGAGCACACGTAAACTTACGCCAGAAGGTTTTACAGAGAAAACCCGGGAACTCGATCAGAAACACAGTGGAGAAATCGAGCACTGGCGCGAACACTTTGCCGATATCTGCAATATGCACCTGGATCTAGCCGGATACACCGCCCGAGTCGACCACCGCAGCTACAAAGACCAGGAGAATGGCCTGGAAGCCACCCTGCACGAAGGACCGAAAGTCACCGAACTGCGCCGAAAAGGGATTGAGACCGAAATCAGCCGTAGTAATGATGAAATCAAACAGAGAAATCAGGCGCAGCTGCAATACGGCAAAAATATGGATCTGCTGATTGCTGAAAATGAGATAAAACTCAGCACACTGAAAACTGAACAGCAGACCCAAATCAAAAATAGCGCTAAAACGTCACCAATTGACGAAAAAGCCCTATTTGAGGAAAAACAGAGGGAAACCCTTGGTAAAGTGCTAAATCGCGAAATCAGCGCAAAAGACGCGAATCTAGACCTGGATTTTATGCAGCGCAATCTCAAACAAGCCGAAATAAACCTAACCAAGCACCACAAACATCAAAACGAGTTCAATCAGCACCTTGCCCAGGAGATCGTGAAAAGTGGACTCAAACAAAGTCATGACAAATTGCAAAGCCTGGTGGATCAACACAACCAATTAACCCAGAACAAACCCTTACTGTTTGGAAAAAAAGCCTGGGAAGCCCAACGTGATGCGATTTACCAAGAACACAAAAAACTGAAAGGTCAGCATGAACACCAGAAAAAACATGGTGTGAAGGATTTATTGGAAAATGAAAAATTCAAAGAACATGCCTGGAAGCAGTACCAACAACAACATCCGGCCAAAGCCAAGCAATACCAGACTCTATACCCATCCTATCAAGTCATTAAAAAATGTGTGGATGAGATCAAAGCAGAACAACAGATGAAACTCAGACAAGAACAACAGCTCAAAGCACAGCAACAAGCTCCTAAAATGAAATCTCGTGGCATGAGTCGCTAAACAGAGCGAGTGTCTACGAGCGAACTGAGAAAATTTGCCCATCCCTTTCCCTGATTACAAGCTCCCTATCCATCAATCACCTGCATGGCAGAGCATCCCGTATGGGTGCGAACTTTCCAAGTTTGATTCCTAAACCGAGCGTAGCGAGAAAAAAAAGCTGATGAGCGAAGCGAATTCCGAGTTGCTTTTGCTTTTTCTAAAAGTCACGAAAATATTAACCAAAAATTGCCCCGACGAATCGAGCGAAAGCGAGATTCAATAGAGTTTGAGCGAAGCGAAAACCAAGGGCAATTTTTCAAATTCCCTTTTTTAATTATTTTTAAAGTTTTTAAATGTTTTTAACTCGACTGAATCCTTTTATTTATAAGGATTTCAAGCTTTATATAGCAACGTTTCCTCGGTTATATAGCAACGTTTCCTCGGTTATATAGCAACGTTTCCTCGGTTATATAGCAACGTTTCCTCGGTATTTGACAACAAATATTTATTATGTTGTTATAGCAACACAATAAAATTGTTGCTAAATAGAATGACATGACAGACTTAGTCGTAAAATCTAATAAACTTGTACAAGCTTTACAGACACTTACTTTAAGCGAAACCCGTTTACTTCAGCTCGCAATTGTAGACGCTCGTGAGACTGGACAAGGTTTATCAACAGATGAACCTTTAGAATTAAATGCTCTTAGATATGCTAAAGCATTTAACGTTTCTCCAGATGCAGCTTATTTAGCATTAATTGAAGCAGAAGATTCTCTTTTTAAAAGACAATTTACGATTACCAATGAAGATGGAACTTTAACAAAAAGTCGCTGGATTCAAGATGCTAATTATCGGAAAGGTGAAGGAAGAATTTTAGTTACCTTAACTCGTGTGGTAATTGAACATGTCACTAAAATAGATGGGTTTGAACAGTATTTTACTAGTTATCATTTGAAAAAAACTGCTGACTTCAAAAGCGTTTATGCAGTACGTCTTTATGAGCTCTTAATGCAATGGAAGTCTGTAGGGAAAACGCCTGTTTATGAATTAAATAAATTTCGTAGCCAACTTGGTATAGGTGTTAACGAATACACTCGAATGGAAGCATTTAAGAGACGTGTTTTAGATATTGCAGTAGATCAAATCAACGAATTTTCAGACATAACCGTTAAATACGAACAGCATAAAAAAGGTCGTTCAATCTCAGGATTTTCTTTTAGCTTTAAGCCAAAGAAAGCAACTATTCGATCTATAGAAACTAATAGAGACCCTAATACAACTGATCTGTTCTCGAGAATGACAGATAAGCAACGCCACTTATTCGCTACTAAACTTTCCGAACTACCAGAAATGGGTAAGTATTCTCAGGGTACAGAAAGCTATCCACAATTCGCTATACGTATTGCTGAAATGCTTCAAGATAGTGAAAAATTCCAAGAATTATTCCCTTATCTTCAAAAAGTTGGCTATCAAGCTGCCTAAAATTTATACTTGATCATTTGTCTATTAGGCAGTCTAATAGACAACAACTTTTGACAGAGTTAGGCATAGATTTACAGCATGAAAAGCCTTACAGTTCTTGAGCTTTCTAAGCTTTACAATATCAATAGACAAACGATTTACAACAACATAAAGAAAGGAATTTTAAGTAAAAATTCTGATAATAAAATTGATCTGGCTGAAGCTATCCGTGTTTTTGGCGAACCTTCAAAAAAACTAGATGTAAAAGAGTCTGTAAAAATAGACAGTCCAAATTCGGCAGAATTTTTACTACTTAGGCAACAGATAGACATGCTGAAAAATCAGCTTGATGATGCAAAAGAGCGTGAATCCTTTTATCAAAATCAAATTGAGACGATGCAACGTCTACTGGAAGCACCCAAACCAAAGATTCAAGACCCTAGTGAACTCGAACTCCCTCAATCAGCTCCCATTGTAGAAATGAAGGAAGAGGTAATAGTCGTTCCACCTAAAGATGACGGATTGACTACTCCAGAGAACAAACGTATCCCTGTCCCAGAACACGTTGAACCTGAACCTAAAAAGAGAGGCTTCCTGAGCCGTTTTTTCCTTCCGTATGGTTAACCAGGACTCCAATTTTTTGATGAGCCAATTTCATTGCCAGCAATGAAATAATGACTCACCAAAAAACCGGATGATGTTTATTAAAACTGAATAAAGTCGTGAAATATTGCTTAAATAATAGGCGTGGAACGTGAAAAATCACAAAAAAAGCCCGAACAGGGATGTTCGGGCTATCAACTAGGAACTACAGCGTTGAATTTTCAAGAGAATTATAACGCATTTCGTATAAGGTGTATTATGTTAATTTTAGTAGAACTAATAAATCTATATATTTGAAAATGTCATTTTACTCAATTAAATACTCTTCAGATATTTCACACTGTTCAACAAAAAAATGATCATGTGAAACTAAAATTACAGCGCCCTGATATTGGCTAATAGCCTGCGATAGAAGCTCTCTAGACTCAATATCTAAATGATTTTCTGGTTCATCAAGCAATAATAAATCAATACCATCAGGATAGTGACTCATTGCTAATAATGCGACTTTCAATTTTTCACCACCACTCAGTTCTGATAGTTTTAATAAAGCTTTTTCACGACGAATACGTAACTGACCTAACAAATTTCTCCACTCAACTTCAGTAAGATTGGAGTTATAAAGTGCAAGGTTTTCGATTACGGATAAATCATTATTTAATAAACTAAAGTTTTGATCTAAATACAAACATGTTCCACTAAAGAAAATATCATCACGTTGATGGGTAGAAATCAATTTCAATAAGGTTGATTTACCAATTCCATTAGCACCTTTAAGATGGATTTTTTCGCCAGCTTTCAATGCAAAATTAATTTTATTTGTTGCTGTATGGGGTAGCTTTAAATCATGAATTCTTAAAATCTCTCCTTGCTTCGTACTCTGTAAGTGGAATTCAAACTTCTGAGCTTTGATTTTTTCTACAATGGTCTGCCTATTAATCAGACTATTTTTCAAATCATCAGTTTGTCGAGTTTGTTGGGCACGTAGCTTACCTAAGCTTTGTCCAGCATTTTCCTTTTTGAAATCTAGAAAAATCTTTGCTTGAGAATTAGAATCACGAAGTTCATTGCCTTTAGATTGACGTTTATTCGCTTTCATTAAGCTATCATGTTGCCGTTGTTTTAACTGCTTTAATTCTTTTTTCTCATTATTAATAGACTGAGTTAATGCATCCATGTGTAGCTGATGCTGTTGAATGTAATGCTCATAATTACCTTTGTAGTGTTGTAAGCCTAATTCAGTTAAAGCATAAATATGTTGGACTTGATTGAGTAATTGGCGATCATGACTAATCAGGCATACACCACTAGGGTGTGCCAAAATACTCTCAATTAACCATTGTCTAGATGTTGAGTCTAAATGGTTGCTTGGTTCATCTAAAAGTAGATAGTGATCCTTTTTTAAAAACAAACGACATAAAGCCAGCTTTGTTTTTTGTCCTTCACTCAGTTTTTCTGTTGGAAAGTTCAAATCCGTAGGTAAGTCAGCATTTTCAAGTATATTTTGCCATTTTTGTGGTAAATCCCAGGTATTTTCAACTAACTCATAATCATCAAAACTAGCTGTATTGTTCTCTATACGCCGAAAAGCATGATGTAAATGATCTACCTCTAATGCTTGTGCAATATTTTCAGCATTAAGGCGTTCTAATTGTGCCAAATAATCATGTTGGATATTCCATGAAACTTGACCACTATAATGAATATCTAAAGCTTGGCTTTGATCTAATATTCTGAACAATAGGGATTTACCTAAACCATTACGTCCAATTAATGCAGAAACCTGTCCTGATAAAAGCGTAATGTTTAGCTGATCAAACATTTTCTGTGTAGAAAATTCTAAATTTAAGTTTGAAGCAATACATGCATGTTGCATAAAAAATTCCTCATGTAGAGGATATGCAAAATAGTGAAGATTAACTTATAAAAAACAATATATTATTTAGGATATAAAGTAGAGACCAAGAATATATAGCCACAAGTAGAATCTATTTTGCACATCAAAAGTTTAAAAATAATGATGAGAAAATGACTTACTTCATTGGCGTTACTCTTGGGAGGATGATTTGAATAAGGTTATTTTATAATGATAAGACAATCTGTCAAGCTTGTACTAAAGCTTCTAAAAGTTATTTAACATAATGGAGGTTATACGAAATGCATTTTTAAAAGTTATTATTTATCAAATACTTAAATCAATAAAACCGAAATCAAAAAGATCAAAAAACACACGATTTAATAACTCGTGGGTTTTTTAAGCAAATTTGTAATGTTTAGCCAATAGAACCGGCTAAAAAACGCTCAATTTTGGCATTTTTCCTCGTTATCAAGATTCCAGGATATGAAATTATCCCCAATTTCTGCGGATAAACCTGGGACATTTTTTAGCCGGTCTTGTACGCATATGCTCACAATAATTCCGGCCCTTTGCGGCTGTCCAGGTGCCTGAAATTTTTTTATGATGGATTCATCAGGAACAGGAAGTTCTACACAATAATAAGAACAACGATACGCACAAGGACTGTAAGGTACGACAGGAGTTATACTGAGCGAACCCATACGAAAAACCCCGGCAGGATGCCGGGGTTTTTTATGCTCTGTACTTTTAGATGAGGCCTGGATAGGCATCTAGAATATGGATTAAAGTCATTCACCAATTACAACAAATCACACGCTACAAATTATTTAATGATAAGATATGTATCAATGATACCTATCCTATTAGGAGATAAAAAATGGAAGTTGCTAAAGTCTTTCAAACAGGTCGAAGTCAAGCCGTTAGGTTACCTAAAGCATTTCGTTTTAATGGTACTGAAGTAGCGATTAAAAGTTTTGGACGTGGTGTGTTATTGATGCCTATCGATAATCCTTGGGATGTAATGCTAGAAGCTCTAAACGAGTTTGAAGTTGGATTCAAGTTAGAACGGGCAGATCAGGGCGAACAGGTACGTGAGGATTTCAAATGATTTACCTCTTAGACACAAATATTTGTATCTATGTGATCAATCATAAGCCAGAGCATGTTTTTGAACGCTTTAAACAATACCAGCTTGGTCAGCTTGCGATTTCAAGCATAACAGCATCCGAATTAGCTTTTGGCGTTGAAAAATCTGGCTCTGAGCGTAACAAACAGGCATTGAACAAGTTTTTATCACCCTTAGATATTTTATCTTACGATGAGAAAGCAATCTGGCATTACGCAAAACTACGTCAAGATCTACAATCTACAGGTAAAATAATTGGTAGTTTGGATATGCTAATTGCAGCGCATGCCCTAGCTTTAGATGTTGTATTAGTCACAAATAACATCAAGGAATTTGAGCGTATAGATGGATTAAAGTTAGAAAACTGGGTTTAATTACAATTTCTAGTCCTTTTAAGGACTAGATTTCTCATAATTTGTATAATATTAATTCTATTAAGATTCCATAAAAATGAAAAAAATCTTTGTATTAACTCTACTGGTATCTTCAACATCTATTTTTGCTACTTCCCCCCCGCTTACACCACAAAATTTAGAAAAATATAAGGGTAATCAAGAAAATAAGATGTCACGTTTGAGAGTAAGTCTGGCTGTTTCTAGCAATAATGATCAGGGTGAGATTAATATCTCTAATTTCACTTTATGTTCAACAATTACTTGCTGGAAAGCTGAGGTTAATAAACCTGTACCTATTGTAAATAGTAGTACCACAAGAGGTCAGCTAGTAGCTGACGTTTTAATTCCAATGAATGAGCAACTTAAACAGATCTTTTTTGAACCAACGACAGGAAAGCAGTCGATTGAAGGCAATTTAAAGTTCGAAAAAGTAGTCAAAATTGAGCCTGAATATCAAGGCCACACTTTGTATATTGTTTTAGATAAGGTTAGTAAAGGAAGCGGTGTATTTCGCTACTTTCCAGTCGCTAGTAGTGCGTTGCCTTTTAATCCTGAATTAAAATACTATCTAATTGATCCAAAATTCAATCAAACAATTAATCTAAATAGTAAAAGTATGATTACGTTTCCAGCAAATTTCTTGCCTGAGCCTCAATTATTTTTTATTGCTGAGCATAATGTAGGTAAAAAATTTCCAATGCTCGATATATATCCTTACCTCAAGGGCAGAGGTGATCTTAAAATTAAGTTAGCTGAAGTAAATAAAGGGAGTAACAGTCATCCTCAAAACCAAGTTATTTCCTCAATAAGATATTCTGAAATTACTTCTTCTAATACTCGTGTAATTAATGGATCGGATACTCCCAATACAGCAGTTTTAGAAAAAAATTCATTATGGCTCAGGCTGCTGAATATTCTAAATTTAGAATAAAATTATAATAAAAATTAAAGGCCTACCTTTGACTGGCCTTCAATTTTTAAACACCTCTTTTAATGTGGTGTTTAACATAAAATCTCTTATGCGAAATCAGGTTGATCTAAAGTTCTTTATTGCCTTGATCACATGATCCCCTAATTGCTGAGTATTTTTAGGATTTCCGGCTGAATTATTTAAAGAGACATTTAAAGGGAGGGCTATCTGCCTCAAAATTTCTTTAGCTGATGGTTGTTTTTCACCATCCTTATAAACTTCAATTTTTGCATTTTCATATTGTTTTATCTCATATCCATCATAAAAAATATTATTTAAAATCAATAGCCCATGATTATTTTCAACTTTCAGTTCTGTTTCAGTAGGAATATTTAACCCTATATTTATTTTTGAATTAGCTAAAAATATTTTGTTATAAATACCTAAAATATATTTCCCTTTGTATTCTCGTGACTTAGCCTGAAACTGCTCCATATTTAAGTCATAGACTACTTCAATACAGAGGTCCTCTGGGTTAATTCTTAAAACAATAATTCTGTCCACTAACTCAATCGTTTTAAGATTAAAATCGACATGACTTGCTGTAGTAACAGTCTTAACAGAAATTCTTTGTCCAGTACTGGAAACTACATCATAACCTCTCTGATTAACTGAATCAGCTAATTGCCCTAAGGTCATCATAGCTACATAAAGTTCCCCAATTCTTCCTGTTAAATACCTTAATTCTGCAATAGGCATTCCCCAAGAGAGTTCTTTTTCAAACCATTCAATAGATTCACCTAAAGACTTAATAATATCGAATTGGCTCAATGCCATGATTGATTTCCTATCACTTATAAATTAAAGAGCTTACGATCACGTTCATCAGTCAAATACTTGTCCATCTGTGCAATCAATTTTGCCCGGGCCTGTTCATCTTCTTCAGTGATTTTTAGCATACAAGATCCGATTAGAATTTTGCGTCTAGTATCATCTTTACGAGCCTGTTCTTTCTCTTTAGCACGTTCTCTTGCAAGTGCTGCTTGTCTTTGAGCTTTAAGCTGTTTCAGCTTTTCTTCCTGGGCTTTAATTTTGCTGTCTAGTGTTTCAGTAACGCTCATTAATCCAATACCATCATCCTGGGAAACCATCCCTAACATAAGCGCACTTGAATATGCATTCAAGG